>NZ_JBPQTL010000042.1:0-46722 GCF_051386295.1 Micromonospora sp. URMC 105
ATCTCCCAGACGTGACCGTCGGGGTCGGTGAAGAAGCCGGCGTAGCCGCCGTAGAAGGTCTCCGGCCTCTTTCTCGGAAAGAGTGGCCATTCCGCGCCGGATGGGCCCTCATTCTCTGAAAGTGCCGCCGCAGCCCAGCCCGCGGGGCGCAGGGCGGGCGGGGTGCTACAGGACCAGGTCTAGGGCGAGGACGCCGAGGAAGCCGACGATCGAGATGATCGTCTCCATCACCGACCAGCTCTTGATGGTCTGCCCGACGGTCAGGCCGAAGTACTCCTTGACCAGCCAGAAGCCCGCGTCGTTGACGTGCGAGAAGAACAGCGAGCCACAGCCGATGGCCAGCGCCAGCAGCGCCACCTCCGGTCCCTGGAGGGTGCCGGCCAGCGGGGCCACGATGCCGGCGGCGGTGATGGTGGCGACGGTGGCGGAGCCGGTCGCGACCCGGATGCCCACGGCGACCAGCCAACCCAGCAGCAGCGGCGAGAGGTTCGCGCCCTCGGCCGCGTTCGCGACCAGGTTCCCCACGCCGGCGTCGACCAGCACCTGCTTGAAGCCGCCGCCGGCCGCGACGATCAGCAGGATGCCGGCGATCGGCGGCAGCGACCCGCCGAGGAAGCCGGAGACCTGCGAGCGGCTGAAGCCGGTCCGGTAGCCGAGGAAGATCATCGCGAAGATGACGCCGGCCAGCAGGGCGATGATCGGGGTGCCGGCGATGTCCAGCGCCTTGCGTCCCGCGGTGCCCTCGGCCAGGGCCAGCTCACCGATCGCCCGCAGGAGCATCAGCACCACCGGCAGCAGGACCGTGATGACCGCCGCCCACAACGCGGGTGCGCGGCGCGCCCGCACCTGCTCGGTGGCGGCCTCGTCGATCGGCGCGCCTGGGCGGCCGGTGCCGGGGTTGGCCAGGTCGTCCTCGGTCACCAGGTCACCGTCGGCGTCGAGAGGGCCGCGACCGGTTCCCCGCCCGCCGGGGACCGCGAGCGGTTGCCGGGTGGGCAGCAGCGCCTCCGGGGCGGTGGCGGGGACGTAGCGGGCGATGAGGTTGCCGAAGACCGGACCGGCGATGATCACCGTCGGGATGGCGACCAGGAGACCCAGCGCGAGGGTCTGGCCGAGGTTGGCGCCGAGCGCGTCGATCGCGACCAGCGGGCCCGGGTGCGGCGGCACCAGGCCGTGCAGCACCGACAGGCCGGCCAGCGCCGGGATGCCGATCTTCATCAGCGGTACGTCGGTGCGCAGCGAGACCAGCAGCACGATCGGCACCAGCAGCACGACGCCGACCTCGAAGAAGAGCGGCAACCCGATCAGGGCGGCCACCCCGGCCATCGCCCAGGGCAGCGCCGGGCCGGAGACCCGGCCGACCACCCGTTCGACGATGCTGTCCGCGCCGCCGGATTCCGCGAGCAGGCCGCCGATCATGGCGCCGAGCGCGATCAGCAGGCCGACCCCGCCCACCGTGGAACCGACGCCGCCGCTGAACGAGGTGACGATCTTGTCGGCCGACACGCCGGCGACCACGCCGAGCACCGCCGCGCCGAGGATCAGCGACAGGAACGGGTGGACCTTGCCCCAGGCGATGAGGAGCACCACCGCGGCGATACCCAGCAGGGCCGCGACGATCAGTTGGGCGTCACCGGCGTCGGTGAGCGGCTCGGCGGGTGCGGCGAGGAGAGTGACCACGGTTATCACGACCTTCGGACGGCGTCCGGCCCGTGAAGGGACGGGCGATCACATGGGGGCGGCGGTGGGTGACGGCTCCGGCGGCAGGCTGGGAGCCAGCCGTCGCAGCGACGCGAAGGTCGGCACCAGCGCGTCGTACAGCTCGGAGAAGAGCGGGAGCAGCGCGGCGTAGGTCGCGGCGGCGGCCGGGTCGGGGTGCACGGTCTCGTCGATGTCCACCAGGTCGGCGGCCACCTCGATCGACGGGATCAGCCCGAGCGCCTGCATGCCGAGCAGCGCCGCGCCGAAGCTGGAGCCCTCGTGCCCGGCGGGGAAGCGCACCGGCATGCCGAGCGCGTCGGCGAGGATCTGCCGCCACAGCGGACTGCGTGCGAAGCCGCCGCTGGCCCGGATCTCGCGCACCTCGTTGCCCGCCGCGCGTACCGAGGCCAGCACCAGGGCGAGCTGCTGGCACACCCCTTCCAGCGCCGCCCGGACCAGGTGCTCGCGGCGGTGGCCGTGGGTCAGCCCGACGTACGCACCGCGCGGCAGCGCGCTCCAGTGCGGCGCCCGCTCGCTGAGCAGGTACGGCAGCATGATCAGCCCACCGGAGCCGACCGGCGCCCGCTCGGCCAGCGCCAGCAGCTTCTCCTCGGAGTCCTCGCCGAGCTCGGGCGCGAGCGCGTCACCGGTCCACTGGAGCACGATGCCGCCGTTGTTGATGGCACCGCCGACCACCCAGCGGTCCGCGGTCAGCGCGTAGCAGAACACCCCGCCGAGCGGGTCGACGGCCGGCCGCTCGACGGCCACCCGCATCGCCCCGGAGGTGCCGATCGAGCAGGCCACCACGCCCGGCTTGACGGCGCCGAGGCCGAGGTTGGCCAGCGGCCCGTCGCCCGCGCCGACCACCACCGGGGTGTCGGCGGGCAGGCCCGTCGCGGCGGCCGCCCCGGCGGTGAGCCCGGGCAGCACCGTGGTGGTCGATACCAGCTCGGGCAGCTGCTCGTCGACGATGCCGGCGATGCCCAGCGCCTCCGCGTCCCAGGCCAGCTGGTGGATGTCCATCAGCCCGGTGGCCGAGGCCACCGAGTGGTCGGTGACCAGTGCGCCGGTCAGCCGCAGCAGCACGTAGTCCTTGATGCCCACCCAGTGGGTGACCTGCGCGAAGAGCTGCGGCTCCTGCTCGGAGTACCAGACCAGCTTCGGCAGCGGGGCCATCGGGTGCACCGGGGTGCCGGTGCGCCGGTGCAGCGCCAGCCCCGACGGCGCGGCCCGCAGCCGTTCCGCCTGGGCGCTGGACCGCGAATCCGCCCAGATGACCGACGGGGTGAGCGGAACGCCGTCGGCGTCCAGCCCGATCAGGCTGTGCATGGCGGTGCTGAAGGACAGGCCCGCCACCGGCCCGGGCAGCTCACCGGCGACGGTACGGAGACACTCGACGACGGCGTCGAAGATGGTCGGCGGGTCCTGTTCCGCCCAACCCGGGTGCGGCTCGTCCAGCGGATAGCCCACCGCATGATGGGCGAGCTGCTCACCCTCGGTGTCGTAGGCGACCACCTTGGTGCTGGTGGTGCCGATGTCGACGCCCAGCACGACGCTGCCGCTCACCGAGCCCACCTCCGCACCACGGTGCCGGGTGGCCCCGTCGCCGTCCGGCTGCGGCTGACGTTACCGAGGCTTCCGCCGGCCCGCACGGCGCACGCGGTGATCTCGCACCGGCGCCCGGCGCGCTCCGCCGCCCCGGCGGCGTCGGTCTCTTCCGTCGGCCGGGTCGCCAGGTAGGACGTGAATCGACGCGGCCGCCTCCACCTATCGTGCTAATTGGTCCCCCGATCGGGTGATTCGCCCGCTTCGGCGTGTCCGCCTGACTCGCCGACGCCGTTGATCCGGGTGACACCCGGTTGGTGGCTCGCGCGGCGAAGGAGTCGGCGTGGCAGATACTGATTCGACGGGTTCCACCTGGCGCTACACCTGGGCGCGCAAGCAGAACGAACGCCGGCAGCGGACATACCGCGAGGCCGAGCGGGCGTGGCGGCAGCGCGACGACGAGCTGCGGCGGCTGCGTACCCTCGCGGTCGACCTGCAGGGCTCGGTCGCGGCGGGCCACGGCCTGCCCCTGGAACTCGCCCCCGGCGAGGTGGTCTTCTGGGCGCTACCCGCCGCGCAACTGGTCGAGCTCCGGCACACCGCGGTGCTGCCCGCCCCCGACCTGACCGTCGAGCCGCTGCCGGCGCCGCTGCGCCACCGGCTCCCCGACGGGGTCAAGGTCACCGACGCCGGCTTCGCCGTGATCACCAACCGTCGCCTGGTGCTACTCGGCGGACGCGGCCGGCGCGACTGGGTGTACGGGAAGATGACCGGCCTGTCCCACGACCCGGCGGCCCCGGTCTCGCTGATCCAGGTCCTCGACCGGCGGCAGACCTGCGGGCTGCTGGTGCCGCCCACGGCGGCGGCCGAGTTCCGGTTCACCCTCACCCTGGCCTTCGCCGACGCCATCGAGCAGCGCGGGGCGGTGATCGCGCAGCTCGACGAGCTGATCGCCGAACACGAACAGAGCAAACCGTTCCGGCCGGCGATCGCCACCCCCGGGCAGGCCCGGCTGATCGGGCGCCTTCCCGGCGGCCGGCGCACAGTCGCCGTCGCCGCCGCGCTCGCCCTGGTCGTACCCGCGGTGCTCCTCGAATCCGACCCGCCCGCCACCACGGCCGCCGACGTCGCGGTCGCCGCGACGCCGGTACCCGCCCGGGTCGCCGCGCCGCGCGCCGCCGCGCCGCCGTCTGCCGCCGCCCCCAAGGCACGCCGCCCGTCCCCCACGCCCACCCCGACGCCGTCGGCTCAGCGGCGCTGCGGCGCCCCGGCAAACCCCATCGGGTACGACTTCTGCGCCGGCAAACGTGTGCGCCAGCCCGACCACCGGATCTGCGACTGGTTCGACTGCGCGCAGGACTTCTGGTCCGGCCGGGGCTACCTGGTGCAGTGCCGGGACGGCGCGGTCAGCCTCACCGGCGGGCGGCGCGACGCCTGCGCCGGTCACCGGGGTGTGCGGCGCACCGTGTTCAGGTGAAGTCGGGCAGGGTGAGCGTGCCGTCGTCGGCGAGCGGGAACCCCGGGTTCCAGGCGATCTCCCAGACGTGACCGTCGGGGTCGGTGAAGAAGCCGGCGTAGCCGCCGTAGAAGGTCTCCGCCGCCGGGCGGGTGATCCGCGCGCCCGCCCGCGCCGCCGTGGCCAGCACGTCGTCGACCTCGGCGCGGGAACGGACGTTCTGCGCCAGCGTCACGGCGCCCGGGCCGGCGTCCGGCACGCCCGCGTCGGCGGCCAGCTTGTCGCGCCCCCACAGCACCAAGGCCAGGCCGCCGGCCTGGAAGAAGACGGTCTCCTCGACCTCCTGGCCGCGCCAGCCGAGCCGCTCGTAGAACGCCCGGGCGCGTGGCAGGTCGGCGACGCCGAGAGTGACCAGACTGATCCGCTGCTCCATGCCCCGGACCGTACCGCCGGGCACCGTCACGTTCGCCCTTCGCGTCACGTCGAGGCGGCATGAGAAGCATCGTGCGCGCCGCCTGTGTCCTGCTCGGGGTGGCCGCCCTGATCGTCGGCGGGTGGGGGCTGGGCCGACCGGAGGGCTTCGCCGACGCCGTCGACTTTCCCGGCAGCCACCACTTCGTCCACGACGTCGGCGCGTTCCAGCTGGGCATCGGGGTGACCCTGCTGCTCGCCGCGATCTGGGCCGACGCGTCCGCGGTCGCCCTGGCCGGGTACCTGGCCGGGGCGCTCGCGCACACCGGGACCCACGTCGTCGACCGGCACCTCGGCGGCAGCGCCGCCCAGACCTGGCTGATCGGGTTCACCGCCGTGCTGGCCGCGGTGGCGCTGGCGGCGCGCCGTCGCGAACTCGGGGGAGTGCTCGGCGCGGTCGAGACCGCCGCAACACCGGTGTGGGCACCCTTCACCCGGCAGAAGACCGTGCTGCTGACCAGCTTCCGCCGCGACGGCACGCCGGTGAGCATCGCCGTCGACGGCGAGCAGGCGTACGTGCGCAGCTTCGAACGGGCCGGCGAGACCGGGCGCATCCACACCGATCCGCACGTCACCGTCGCCCCGTGCACCGGTCGCGGCCGACCGACCGGCTCCGCCGTCGAGGCCACCGCGCGACGGGTCACCGGCGACGAGGAGCGGCGCGCGGCCCGGTTGCTGGCTCGCAAGTATCCGGTGCTGCACGGGGTGCTGGTGCCGCTCGCGCAGCGGGTCGGGCGGCGGCCCACCGTCCACTTCGCCCTGACGGTGCCGTCCGACCGACCGGCCTGACCAGCATCCGGGTGGCGGGGATGTCGCACCATGTTCGGCGTGATCAACAGACTGTGGGGTCGGCGCACCGCCAAGAACAAGAAGAACAAGAAGCGCGACTGGGGCTACGCCGGCTGCGACAACTGCGAGTGCGACGGCCCGAACTGCTGCGACCTCGGGCTCTTCTCCTTTCTGCTCACCCTCGGTGCCACCACCGCCCAGGTCAGCCGGGCGCCGGTCGTGGACCGGGCCGGCCGGGCGGCGATCCTCGGCTACCGGCGCTGGCTGTCGCACCGCTGGCCCGGCCAGTGCCGGTTCACCCCGACGTGCAGCGCGTACGGCCTCACCGCCGTGGAGCGGTACGGCCTGGCGGTCGGCGGGCGGATGGCGGCGGACCGGCTCCGCCGCTGCAAGCCGGGAGTACCGCGCGGCACCCACGACCCGGTGCGATAACGGCTCACACCGCCTGCGGCTGCTGCGCGGGCTCGGACAGCCCCGGACACGAGCGGCGGCACCTCATGACTCTGACCAGGAACGCGTACTCTGCTGGTCGCTGCCGACGTTCACCACCACCTCGCCGCACGACTTGCCGAGAAGAGGCTCAACTATGGCCAACCCGGTCATCGGCATGGTTGTCCGGCCGTTCATGCAGCGGCGCAATGCGCGAAAGCTGGTCATCACGAGCCCCAACGGCATCCGTGAAGAGAAGTTCGTGACCATCGGCGGGATAGCGCAGTGGGTGACGATCCGCGGACACGATCGGTCCAACCCGGTGCTGGTGATCCTGCACGGCGGGCCCGCATCGCCCTATGTGCCCTTCAATCCGTGGCTCAGCGAGTGGGAGCACCGTTTCACCGTCGTCCAGTGGAATCAACGTGGGGCCGGCAACACGTACGAGAAGAACGGCGAATCGGGTAGCGCTCCACTGTCGTTGCAACGACTCGCCGATGACGGCCTCGAACTCGTGCGGTACGTGCAGGAGCGTCTTGGCAAAGAGCAGGTGGTGTTGCTCGGCAGCTCGGTCGGCAGCCTCACCGGTCTGCTCATGATCCGCGCGCAGCCGGAGTCCTTCGCCGCCTACGTCGGCACCGATCAGAGCAGCCCGGGCGGCATCGAGGCCTCCTACGCACTGACCCTGGCTGCCGCCGAGAGCGTAGGCGACAGGAAAGGCGCCGCCGCACTGCGGGCGATGGGCGCGGACAAGACTGCGTGGAGCCATCAGCAGTATCTGACGTTGAACAAGTTGAGCATCAAGGTGACCAGAGGCGTGCCGAACGCGGTCAACGACCTCATGCTGCCTGCCTTGTTGTACGCGCCGGACTGCACGATGAAGGACATCAGGGCGGTGCAGAAAGGCATGGCCTACTCGGCCCGACAGCTCTACGAGCCGATCCGGGATTTCGACTTCGACGCGGTCGGCTACCGTTTCGACGTGCCCTTCTTCGTGTTCCAGGGCGCAGCGGACATCGTCACCCCGGTCTCGACCGCCAGAGCGTACGTGGAGCGCGTACACGCACCGAAGAAGGCGTTCGTGACCATCCCGGATGCGGGTCACCTGGCCGAGTTCGCCAACCCTCGTCAGTTCCTGCGGGAACTGGTGAACCACGTTCTGCCCTGCACGGAAAGAGGAGCTGGCGCACGGGGATGAACAGGCCCGGCCTGCCGCGCTCCGGCCCTGCGATCGGCGGGCGACCGATGACCGACCTGCTGGCCGCTGCCAGCTTGCCGTGCCGAACGGCACCCCCGGTGCGATAACCAGTCGCCCCGCGTCCCACCCCGGCGCTACGGTCGGCGACCGTGAGCCGCACCGTGACCCTCGTCCTGGTCGACCCCGCCGGTCGGCCGCTCGGGGCGCTGCCGCCGTATGAGGTGCCGACTCCCTGGTGGCAGGAGGTCGACGAGGTCGTCCAGGGCGCGCTCGTCGAGGTAGCGGTGCTGCGGCTGCTGCGCGGACAGAGCGATCAACCGGGGGTCGGCGGCGCGGTGACGTACCTGGCCGAAGTGGCCGAACCACCCGCCCCGCCCCTGCGTCCGGTGGACGCGGACCTGACACCGCACCCGCTGCGCGCCCCCTACGCCGAGCCCGGTGGGCCGGCCGCCACCGTCGCCTGGGCCACGGCCGCCCTCGACGAACTCGGCCGGCCGGCGAAGGAGGTGGCGCAGCGCCGCACCTGGAACCTGTCGGCGATCTGGCGACTCGACGGTCCGCACGGCCCGGTCTGGCTCAAGCAGGTACCCGGCTTCTTCCGGCACGAGGCGACGGTGCTGCGCCGACTCGGCGCGATCACGCCCGGTCTGGTGCCGACCCTGCTCGCCGCCGACGACCACGGGCGGATGCTGCTCGACCACGTACCGGGGGAGGACCGCTACGGGGCCGAGGCCGCCGAACGCGACGCCATCGCCGCCGACCAGCACGCCCTTCAGGTAGGCGCGCTGCCGCTCGCCGACGACCTGGTGGCGGCCGGGGTGCCGGACCTGCGCGGCGTCGCCCTGGCCCGGTGGATCCGCGCCGCGCTCGCCCAGCACGACGCCGAAGCCGTGCTGAGCGGGCTGGAGGCGCGGCTGGCGCGGGCCCGCGAATGCGGTGTGCCGGACACGCTGGTGCACGGCGACCTGCACCCCGGCAACGTCCGCAGCGACGGGAAGCGGCGGGTGATCATCGACTGGGGGGACTCGTTCGTCGGCCACCCGGCCTTCGACATCCTGACGCTGACCAGCGGGCTCCCGCCGGACGCCTCGGACGCCCTGACTGCCGCGTGGTGCGCCCGGTGGCGGGCCGCCGTATCCGGCTGCGACCCGGAACGGGTCGTGGAGCTCCTGCGGCCGGTGGCGGCGGTGCGGTCGGCCGCCGTGTACGCGGCGTTTCTCGCCGGGATCGAGCCGAGCGAGCGGGTGTACCACGAGGCCGACGTGCCGCGCTGGCTGGCGCGGGCCGCGATCCTGCTCGGGCGCGGCTGAGCCGTGGAGATCCGGTCGGACGACGGCGCGCGGCTGCACCTTCGGCCGACCGGCTACCAGGGGCCGCCGCCGGAGACTCCCGACGATGACGACTGGCTGTTCATAACCGCCGACGTCCGTACCGCCGACGGGCGGGCCTGGTCGTGGCGTGACCCGTGCCTGACCACGCAGGAGGCCGTGGACCTGGCGCGGTGGCTGCACCGCCAGGGCGGGGCGGACGTCGGTGACCGCGCCACCTGGCACGTGGTGGAGCCGAACCTGAGCTTCCGGTCGCTGGTCACCGGCGGGGGACGGATCGAGCTGACCGCCGTCTTCTCCTACGAGTCGCTGCCGCCGTGGATCGAGCGGCCGCCGCAGACCCAGGTGCATCCGGTGCCGCTGCGGGTCTCCGTCGCGCAGCTGCTGACCGCCGCCGAGCAGTGGGAGCGTGCGGTGCTCGCGTACCCGAGACGGGATCCCGGCTAGCTCGCCTCGGGTGCGTGGCAGACGGCCTCGACGTTGTTGCCGTCCGGGTCCCGGACGAACGCCCCGAAGTAGGTCGGGTGGTACTCCGGCCAGAGTCGGGGCGCGTGCAGCACCTCGGCGCCGGCGGCGACCGCAGCGTCGTGGAACGCCTGCACGGCGGCGCGGTCGGGGGCGGTGAAGGCGATGTGCGCCTCCCGGGCCTCACCGCCGGTGCCCACCGGCCCGAGCCAGAAGTCGGGGCGGTCGGTGCCGTAGGCGATGACCGGGCCGAACTCCATCAACCGGCGGCCGCCGAGCGGGGCCAGGGCGGCGTCGTAGAAGGCGGCGCTGGCCGCCACGTCGTTGGCCTGGATGGACAGGTGGTCGAGCATGGGTACGGCCTCCTCGGGCGTCGGGTCCGGATCAGGCTAGAAGTCGCCTACGACAATCCCCGCCCGCCGACACGGGCGGGCGGTCGTCGTCCATCGGGAACGAAGGTCCGCCGCGCGGTGACCTGACCTGTCGCAACGTCGCGAGCAGTTGATGGCAGCCGCGGTGGTCCGCCCTTGACTCGTCCGGAGACCGGCGGCCGGCGGTGCGCTACGGTCGGGGCCCCTGTCAGCGGCGTCGGTTGCCCGGCAGCCGACGGCGCGACCCACAGCCGTGTCCGACGCCCCGCCGAAGCAGGCGGCCCCGCGTCGACGACCACGCCGGCGTGGCCATGGCACGGCAGTGACGGAAGGAGTTGCAGTGGCCCGATCCCCCCTCGCCCCCGCGGTCGCCCGCACCGCATGGCGCCGCGCCGAGCCGATCCACGCGATGATCTACTTCGCGCCAGAGGCGCGGCAACGGTACGGCGCGCTCGGCCTGGACGGCCTGACCGGCTACTTCGCGTCCCGGTCGGCCGCGTTCGGAGCGGTACCGGCCGAGCCGGTCGTCGCGACCTTCTTCAACTTCAAGCCTGCGCTGGTGCACGCGGCGCTGCCCGCCGCCTGGGAACGCGCCGCCCCGACGGCCGTGCTCCGCGCCCGCCTGGACGCCGCGGACGCCGCACTGCGCCGGGCCTTCGCCGACCTGGAGGACGGGGCAGGCACCCCGGCCGTCGCCGAGGCGGCCGGCTTGGCGCGCCGAGCCGCCGAGTCGGCCTGCGAGCAACTGCCCGGGCGCCCGCTCTTCGCCGCCCACGCGGCGCTCCCGTGGCCGGACGAGCCGCACCTCGTGCTCTGGCACGCGCAGACGCTGCTGCGCGAGTTCCGCGGCGACGGGCACGTCAGCGCCCTGCTCCTGGCCGGCCTGAACGGGCTCGAGGCGCTCGTGCTGCACGCCGCGACCGGCGACGTACCGGTGCGGTTCCTGCGCCGCAGTCGTGGCTGGACCAGCGACGAGTGGGCCGAGGCGGTGGACGAGCTGCGGTCTCGCGGCCTGCTGGCCGACGGCGACGACCTGGCCCTCACCGAGGCCGGCCGGGAGCTGCGTCAGTCTGTGGAGGATCGGACCGATGCTCTCGCGGAGCCGGCCTACCGGGTGCTCGGCGAGGACGGGTGTGCGCGGCTGGCGGAACTGGCGCGGCCGCTCAGCCGCGCGGTGGTCGATGCCGGGCTGCTGGACCTGAAGGCCACGCCCACCGCGGGATGACCGCGCCCGCCGGCGACGGTCCGCCGGCGGAGAGCCGGTTCCACGCGTCGCCGCGATGGTTCACGTGGTGGGGCCGGAGAGCCGCTCCTCCACCCTCCTTCCACGGTGCTTCCACGCCCGGCCGGGACAGTCGACGTCATCGATGCACACCGTCACCCCGGTCAGGGGTGACCGGTCACGGCGGGAGGCCCGGGGGCGTTTCGATGCGTGCGCGGTGCGGTCTGCCTCTTAATTCGTGAGTGGGCCAGCCGCCTTTCGGCCAGGACTGTTGCCTAATCGACGGTTCTGTCGGCTCGCAGTGTGGTCGAAGAATCTAGCCAACCAATCTCGTTGCTCAGAGACGTGGGCTGGCTGATCTCGGGGGTGGCTGTGGTGGCAAGAAGGGGCATCGGTGATTTCTACGCCGATGCTGAGGGCCGCGACTGGGATAGGCCCGGGTACGACTGGGAGAACGACGACCGCCCCGACCGCACTCCAGACAACTGGCTCGATAGGTCGGTGTCATCGCCCTCAGCGCGGCTGAGAGGAACGACCAGGAGGTCTTCGGGCCAGCCGCAGTCGGTACGCGGCGCCATCACCGGAGGACGTGGCACCGTCAGCCCGCGCCGCCCCAGCGACAGGGAGATCGCAGACGCGGCACATAAGATCCGATCGACGATTCCCAACATCGGCCTCAAGGGCATCGCGAAGCGGCTCCGCGAACACGGCTGGACCCATGTGGATTACCTGGTGGTCGGTACGGCGCTGCAACGCCATCCGACTCCCACGGCACCCGCCCAGATGCCTGCGACGCCGCCACCGAAGTCTCGTCCTCAAGGCCAACCAGCGAACGGTAGAAAGAAGGAAACAGCCCAGAGGGGTGGGGGCGGCGGAACCGGACCACTCAGCAAGTTCGAGCAAGCCGTCCGCACAGCACGTACGCATATGCCGAGCATGGACGTGCCAGGGATAGTCCGTCACCTGCGCAGATACGGATGGCCTACCTGCACGGAAGCAGATGTGCGAGAAGCACTGAAAGCGCCGGCTCCTGCCTCCCCGCGTAAGTCGAGGAACACGCAACCCTCGAAAAGCGGCCGCGCCGCTGGGAGGAGTGCGCGTCCTTCGCTGCGGGCATCCCCACGTCCTCCTGTCGACATCTGCCCCTCGTGCTCGGTACGCATCTCAATTCTCGGCACGTGCCGCTGTTCCTAGCCGCTCGGGTTGACGTCTCGCAGTAGTGGCGAGCGAGCTGGTGGCCGTGCAAGCCGTCACTTAGGCAGCGATCGCTCGGGCAGCGGCGTACATGTCCGCCGGCAGCGGATGCGTCAATTCCCACACAATCCGCATCGGCCGGTCCCCACTGTGCCGGCGGTATGTCATCGGTCCGGCGTACAGGTAGGCCGGCGCTCCCAGGTCTCGGTCCGGAATCCGCGTCTCCCGCACGAAGAGGTGCACCGTCGACCCCAGCGACTCATGGTTGATGTACCGCTGCCCGGTCGCCGAGGCCGCAGACGTGGTGCTCTGCGACTCCCACTGGAACAATGACTCCGTGATGGCCCGGTCGGCGTACATCGTCGTGGGGGAGTAGTGCTGCTCCGACTTGACCAGCGTGACGAAGAAGAGGTCAGCCCGGGCGTCCGGCAGCCACTTCACTCCCTCGCGCAGCGACCCCGGGTTGGCCATGCCGAACGCCGCGCACGCCTCGTTGCGGCTGTACCGGGCGTGCACGTGCAGCGCCCCTACTGGCGCAGTGAGCCGGTGAATCCGGTCTCGCAGCACCTCCGCTAACTGGCGCAATTCAGCGCAGCGCGCCGGCTCCGCCCAGAGCCGGGCCAGCCGCTCGTCTCGCGATGACAGCGCCGCGTTCGGCCCCCACAGGTCGAAGTGCAGCATGTCCCACAGCCGATCCGCCGGCGGCTGCTCACCGGCCGCGACCCGGGCCAGCAGGTCCAGCCGGTCGACGTCGTCGATGTGCAGCATCCGACCGATGGCTCGCCCCAGCTCCTGGTCGTCCGCCCCAGGCGGCGGCGCATCCAGGCCGGCGAGCCGCCGTAGCCCGGTCCACCCACCGAACGACTTGTTCCGGTAGATGTCCTCGACCTCAAGGCCGGTCTCCCGCAGGAACTCGGCCAGGCGGACATCCCCGAGCTGCCGTAGCTCCGAGACCAGGCCCTTCTTGGACGTCGGCATCGCCGACTTCAAATTGTCGAGCACGATGTCCTTGGCGACGCGGTCCAGTTGGACGTGGCACCCGCTCGGCAGCGTCGGAAAGTCCTGCTCGACAGCCTCCTTGATTGCCCTCCGGCTCACCCCGGTCAGCGCCCGCCACCGCAAATCGAAGCGGAAATTGGCGTTCTGCCCGCCGATGAAGTCCAGCACCGTCAGGCACGGCTTGTCGTCGTCCAGGCGCAGGCCACGACCGAGCTGCTGAAGGAAGATCGTCGCGCTTTCGGTGGGGCGCAGCATCAGGATCGTGTCGACCATCGGTAGGTCGACACCCTCGTTGAACAGGTCGACCGTGAACAGCACGCGGAGCTTGCCGGCCTTGAAATCCCGCAGGAGCCCGTCACGCGTCCGGCCCGCGCGGTCCGCCCGTGAGGTCACCGCCGCCGAAGGTACGCCGTGCTTGGTGAACCAGTCCGCCATGAACTCGGCGTGCCCGATGCTTACGCAGAACCCGAGCGCCCGCATCCGATCCACGTCGACCGTGTCCTGTACCGCCTTCAGCACCATCCGTGCTCGCGCGTGGTTGCCGGTGTAGAGGCCGTCCAGCTCCGCCGGGTCGTACCCCTGCCCGCGCTTCCACCGCAGGTGCGACAGGTCCACGTCGTCGTGCACCCCGAAGTACTGGAACGGCGCCAGCAACTGCCGCTCCAGGGCGTCCCACAGGTGCAGCTCCACCGCGGTGCGGCCGTCGAACCACCGGCGCACATCGCCGCCGTCGGCCCGGTCGGGGGTCGCCGTCAGCCCCAGCAGTACGCGCGGCTGCAGCCGCTCCAATAACCGGGCGTACGTCGGCGCCTCCGCGTGGTGGAACTCGTCAACGATCACCATGTCGTACGCGTCGGGGTTGATCTCCCGCCGGTGCAGCGACTGGATCGAGGCGAAGACGTGCGTCCAGTGGGTCGGCTCCTTTCCCCCAACCAGCATCTCGCCGAAGCTGCCGTCGCCCATGACCTGGCGGAACGTCGACATGCTTTGCTTGAGGATCTGCTCCTGGTGCGCGACGAAGAGCAGAGAGTCAACTCGGCCTGCCCGGTGTAGCCGCCGGTAGTCCAGCGCTGCCACCACCGTCTTGCCGGTGCCCGTCGCCATCACCACCAGGTTGCGGTGCCGGCCGTGCACGTGCCGCTCGGCGTCGAGGTCGGCCAGGATTTCCGCCTGATACGGGTATGGCCGCACATCGAGGTTCGCGATCTGCGTCGGTGCATCATCAGCGCGCTCACCACTGAGCGCCTGCCGGAGCCGATCGGCGTCCTTGGCGGCGTCGTAGTCCTCGAACGCCGGGTCGTTCCAGTAGTCCTCGAACGTCGCGGTGAAGGTGTCGATGACGTGTGGCTGCTCGATGTTCGAGACCCGGACGTTCCACTCCACCCCGTCCACCAGCGCCGACTTCGAGAGGTTCGAGGAGCCGACGTACGCGGTGGTCGTGCCGTTGCCCCGGCGGAACAGCCACGCCTTGGCATGCAGCCGAGTCGTCCGGGTCTCGTAGGAAACCTTGATGTCGGCGCCTAGCTCGGCGAGTCGCTCGAGGGCTCGTTGGTCGGTGGCGCCCATATAGGTCGTGGTGATGACACGGAGTCGACCGCCGCGCCGGATCAGGTCGCGGATGGCGGGCTCGACGATGCGCAGGCCGTGCCACTTGATGAAGGCGCAGAGCAAGTCGACATGCTCTGCGGAGGCCATCTCGTGGGTGACCTCGTGGCCGATACGCGGCTGGTGGCGGCCGTTGACCAGCAGGGCGCCGGCGGAGAGCGGGGTGGTGGGGCGTACCGGGAAGGTGGGTGCGGCGGGCGGCGTCGGCGGGGCCGCGATGGCGTGCAGCAGGCGCTGGGCGTCGGTGACTTGGTCGTGGGCGCCGATCGCGCGCGGCTCGCCCCGCGCGATGCCCTCGGCGATGCGGTTGGCCAGCTCAACCTGGCGGGCGAGCTTGTCGTCGCCACCGCCGACGGCGAGCAGGGCGCGGCGGGCGAGGGCCGCGATGTGCCGGGCGAGTACGTCGTGGGCGTCGGCGGGGTCGAGCTTGGCCTGCTGGATTAGGGCGGGGTCGACATTCCGGAGCCGCTCGGCCAGCTCCCGGGTGATTAGGTGTTCGTAGATGCCCTGCTCAAGGTCCGTCACCGGGGCAACGTAACTGCCGTCGCGGTGCGCCGCCGCCCCCGGCCGCGCCGCTTTGGGTTCGCTGTCGGGTCCATGACAGTTTTGGCGTTAGACCATCGTGGAGCCTGCTCGGCCCGTTGCTATCGCCGGCGGCCTAGCGGTCTCGTCCGACGCGGGGCAATCTCTGGCTTGACCTGCGAGGACGGCTGCCCGACAGGCAAGTAGTTGCCTAAGGCGATATCAACTCCAGAGGCTATTGACAGTGCAAAGGGGTCAGGTCTGCCCGGCCGAACAGATGAATCCGCAGGGTCCTGCTGACGAGACTCCGCCGGTAATCTCCTCGACACGCCTTGTGTGGGGAGGTGAGAGGCGGTGCTTGCTGGGCTGGAACTGCCGCCCGCGGTCGAAGCGGAGCGGGCCGTCACTGCGGGGCTTGCCTCACTGCGCTCCGGCGCCCACCGAGGCGTCGTGGGCGACTCGCCGCCCGGGGCAGGCAAGTCGGCCCTGGTGGTGCGGGCTGCCGTCGACCTAGCCGCCGCCGATGAGCCGCTGATCATCACCGCGCAGATCAACAAGCAGGTTGACGAACTGATCGAGCGCCTGGCGCAGAAGGCGCTTGAGCTAAGCATCGGGATTCCATCCGGAACCGGGGCGGCTCTGGGGCTGACATCACGACATCGACACGCCTGTGTCGTGGTGGCCCTGGCAGGAATCACCGAGCTGCTGGACGGTCGCCCGTCGGTCGAACCGGTGCATCTCAATCCTCCTGTCACGTTTCCAGATGGCTGGGAAGCCCATTGCCAATTACTGGGCATGCTCGCTGCTGGGTGGCAGTCGTACATTCCGCGCTACGGGAACTTGGGGGAGTTGAATGGCCACCATCAACACTGAGCTAGTGAAGATTGCGTTGGACCGGGTGGAGGGATCGACCTTCGAGCGGTTTGTGAACGACTTCTATCCCAGTCTCGCTGGCGGGAACTTTTTCCCGCTTGGTGGTGTCAAGGATGGCGGAGCGGATGCGTTTGGCGGCGACACCCTATATGAAAAGGGCGGTTCGTCTGGCACCTTCTATCAAGCAAGTGTGCAAGAGGATTTCCGTGCGAAAATTAGGCACACCATCAAGCGTCTTCGGGAGTTTGGCCGAGAGCCGAAGATGCTTGCTTATGTCACCCTCGGACTATCAGACATATCGATACCGAAGAGGATCGCTTGGGTGAAGAGCTCGGAGTGGCTATCCGAATCCGAGATGGCGCTTACATCGCGAGTCAAATTAATACTGACAAGAACACGCGGGCTTCGTTCGAACAACACCTCCGTTACTTGACCGACTTTCTCAAGAGCGTCGGCTCCAGTACGATCGTTGGCCCCACCGCGAACGTTAAATCTCCAGCCGTTTATGTATTTCTACGTCAAGAGCTCGACCGGCGCAGCGGCGATCCATCGCTTGTCAACTCGGTTATAGACAGTCTAGTTCTATGGGCTTTGGAAGGCACCGATCCGGAGCGTGAGATCTTCATGACGGCGGATGAGGTACAGCAGAAGATTTTGGCCGAGGTTCCGGTTGCGTCCTTGGTGGAGGGCCGGGTTCAGGGTCGTCTTGAATCTCTCGCGAGCAAGAGTCGCCTTCAAGGGCGACAAGTGAAGTGGTACAAGAAGGAGAAGAAATTCTGCCTCCCCTTCGAAACACGGCAAGTTCTCTCTGCCGAGAATCTGGAAGACGAAGCGCTAAAGCTTGAGGTTCTCAACAGCTTCTACAATCGGGCAAGCCGGAGCTACCCACAGTTTCCCGAAGTGGACCTGCGCAAAGTTGCTCATGTAGTATTGCGGTCTTTTCAATTTGCCTTCGAGAGTGAGGGACTTGAGTTTTCTAGGTTTATCTCTCAGGATACTCAAGGTGAGTATCCGACAATGGCCGACTCCGTTCGTCAAGCATTGGCGGAAGCGGGTATATCTGGTGCAGGTTCCATCGAGTTTGGGTCCGCCTGTCTATCAACCATCCGAGGTGTCTTCTATGATTCATCCCCGCAAGAGCGTGCCTACCTCGGTAAGTTGGCACGTACTTATGCTCTACTCTTTACGCTGAACACGGACCCTCGCCTTGTTCAATACTTCCAAGACATGGCTGCCGACTTCAATCTCTTTGTCGGCAGTGACTTGCTTGTCAGGGCATTGAGTGAGAGATATCTGCCAGAGAAAGATCAGATCACGAAGAATGTTCTACTATTTGCCGCCAAGGCCGGCACCAAGTTGGTTCTAACTCAGCCAGTATTCGAGGAGGTTCTCGGTAATCTTAGGGCCAGTGATTACGAGTTTAAGAACCACGTCCAGCCTGTCGAGCACCGAGTTACGCTCGACATAGCGGCTAACGTGCCGAAGATTCTGGTCAGGTCATACTTGTATGCGCGCCTTGATCCGCTTTTGGATCGTTCACCCGCTAGCTGGCGTGATTTTGTTGAACAGTTCTGCGACTACGACACATTGCATCGCGCGGAGGCTGATGCGCAATTACAGCATTATCTGCTGCGGGCTTTCAACATGACTTTCCAAAGCACCAGCAGCCTAAAGTCAGTGGTCGAGAGCGAAGAAGTTGAACAAATTACTGAATCTTTGGTGGCACTTAAGTCTAGTCTCCGTTTGGCGCAGAATGACGCGCTCCTTGCATGTGCCGTATACGGGCAGCGCAGAGCTCGAGGCGAGTCTTCAAAGATTATGGAGTTTGGATTCCAGACTTGGTGGCTCACGACCGAAACCGCAATGCTGAGGCACACGCATGAGCTTGAGCGGTCGAACGGTGGTGCCCGTTACATGATGCGCCCAGACTTCCTATTGAACTTTCTCACCTTCGCCCCTAGCGTGGATCAGGCGCGCAAGACGTTCTCCAACGTCTTCCCAAGCCTGCTAGGTATTCATCTCTCGCGTCGCCTCGATGAGGCTGCCTTCCATAGGCTGATGGAAGACGTCCAAAAGGCGGAGTTGATGGATGAAGCTAGGCGCAGTGCAGCTATGGCAGGTTTGGCTGACAAGTTAAAAAGCGATCTCAACAAGAAGTATGCCGTAGAATTAAAGGAGCAGGCGGCCCGCCTTCCTTCCCCCCGTAAGCCGTCTCATTAGAATCAAGCTTGCGAAAGAACATCCAGAGGGTCATGATCTTGTTTTGGTCGTGTAGGGCGGTCGGGCGATGCCCGACAGATGACCAAGGCTGGTAGGTAGGCCAGTGGCGGTTAGGCGAGGGCAGGGGAAGCGCCCGGCCATCGGGATGGCGCTTGCGGTGCCGGCGGCGCCCTTCCGCTACGAAGGCGACTCGACCTGCCAGCCGACGAATCAGGAGTGCCTGTTTGTTTAGTCCGAGTATCGAGATGGTGCAATCGACGCGCCACGACGGCATTGGCTTATGGGCGTGTCGACGACATCCGGAGCGGTCGGGTTCGGGTTTCGGTGACAACTTGCCTTCGAAAACTCCAGCCGGTGTCTCGGTCGTTGGGCGCATCACTGAATGACCTTGACAGCTGAGGTGGCCTTGCGGTAGGCAGCGAGCACGGCCCCGACGAGCGCAGGAGCTGCCGCGAGCGTCACGGCGGAGTTGACGTCGTGGTCGGCGCCGTCTTGATCGATAACAGCGGCTCCTGCCTCCCGCGCGATGACTCCCCCGGCCGCCATGTCCCACGCATGGTTGGACAACGTCAGCGCTGCGTCGAATCTGCCCTCGGCGAGCCATGCCAGATCGAGTGCCGCGCTCCCAGTCATGCGCACGCGTTGCGCCTCAGCGGCGAGCTGGGCAGTCAGAGCGAGGCGTAACCGGTTCCTTGCCTCGGCGCCCGGGCCCACGGCGTAGTCGCCGATGGCGACCATCGCCTCCCTCAGGTCGCTGGTGCTGCTGACTCTGATCTCCTGTCCGTTCGCGTAGGCGCCGTCGCCCCTGGCGGCCGTGTATCGCGAAGCCAGGAAGGGCAGCTCGATGACTGCGAGCACCCCCTCGTTCCGATAGACGAGCGCGAGCGAGACGGCGCACAAGGGCAGGCCCCGCACGAAGTTCGCTGTGCCGTCGATCGGATCGAGTACCCACTGCATCTCGGCGGAGCCGGTGTGCCCTTCCTCCTCGCCGAGGAATCCGATCTCAGGCGTTTCAGTGCTCAGGAACGCCCGCATATCGCGTTCGATTGCGTAGTCCAGCTCAGAGGCGAAGTCTCGGTCGCCCTTCAGCGTCAACGCGCCTGGGGACCGGTGCCGCATCGCCTCCCCGGCGCGCTTCACGGCCTCGACTGCGATGGGTAGCAGCTCCCGGTATTCGCTCACAGCTGCCGCCCGCGCTGCCACTGCGACTCGAAGACCTGCTCGAACACCGGGTAAAGCCCAGAGGCTTGGGGGTCCCGGCGGATGACGAAGGCGGGGGAGTCCACTCCACGGCTCTCCGTCAGGTAGGGCTGCGCCACACAGAGGTCGTCCACGAGCACGATATTGAAGCGAAGTGTCTCGTCGTACGTCGCCAGCCCCATGCTGTCCCGCAGGTCGGTGGGAAGCCGGTCGCGGACCCGAAGCAGCGTCTCGACGTTGAGCTTGGTCAGCGCCGACAGTTGCCCGGGGGCGAACCCTTCCTCCACCTCCCGAGTCTGGATAGCCGAGCCGGCGGGGTCGAGAAACAGGCAGCGAACGTGAGCGCCGTTCTCCAGGAGGTCGTTCCAGCGCCGGTCGGCGTAGCCCTGGCAGAGCATGTTGAGGGACAGGCCGACCGCCCGAATATCCTGGGCACCGTCGAGGAGCTGGTCAGCCGGAAGGCGCGCGGAGAGCTGAGACCGGCTGGGGTAGACCGCTGTCAGGCCGGCGAGGCCATCGGAGGTTGGCGGGACTGAGCCTTGGCCCAGTGCCTCGAGCGCAAGCATCACATCCCCCGGTGGCGTCTCGCTGGTCTCCCAACGCAGCACCGCCTCGGCGCTGGGTCGCCAGCCGAGGGGCAAGGCCAGCACATCGGCGAAGCTGTCAGGGGACACCCCGGCAGCGGCCCGGACCGCAGCCACCCGCTGACGCGCCACCACCCCCAAGTCCGATCGAGTCCCGCCGGCCGGTGGCGGTGCCTCGCCGACGTGGAGAGCCGCGACGAACCGCTCGCGGACGTCGCTACCCGCCTTGTCTAGCGCCGTGTCGAGTGCGGCCTGCATCTCGGGACGCGGGCGAACGCCATCCTGCCCGGCCTCCCACTTTGACACGGTCCGCTCAGCGACGCCCAGGTGTGCCGAGAAGTCCCGAATGCTCATCCGCAGGGCTTGGCGCAGCGCTCGTGTTTCCCGGCCGGTCCACCGGTGCACGGTCGTCATCGTGCCGCCTTCGATCACGTCGAGATCGGTCATCGGGCAGCCTAGCGCCAGTGGGTGCAGCGTAGTTACCGCGAAGGTGCACTCCGTAGTCATATTGCCTCGCCGGCGGCCTGACCAGGGTGGATGCATGGCCCGGGGCGTGTGCCGGGCTCCGGCCGCGTCGACTCGAACGACGACGACGTCCCCGCCCGCCCCGGCGCCACTCCACGCACCACGACGCCGGAGGCGCCCATCCATGTCCGCGGTACTCGCCGACTTCTCCGTCCTCACCCCGGTCACTGACGAGGACCGGGTCCTCCTCGCCGCACGGGCGGTCCGGGTCCACGGCCCGGAGATTTCGCCACACGGCCTGCTCTGCGGCAGCAAACGCGTCCCGTACCCGTGCCGCCTGGCCCGCTGGGGACGCGCCACGCTCGCCCGCCGCCGGCCTCACCGAGGGGAGATGGCGTGACCGAGCCGGAGGTAAGCGCGGGTGTCGCCCATTGGCTGAACCTGCTGGCGGCGGACACGGAGCTCTCGCCGTACCTGATCGGGGTGGATCGGGACCGGCTGACGGCTCACCTGGCGCGGTCGCTCACCACCGCGCCCGGCGGCGGAGCTCTGCTTGACGGGTGGAGCGGCTTGGGCTGGTCCGAGGCGCAGCACCGGCGGGCAGTCAACTACCTGGCCCGAGTGTTGGAAACGCGTGGTGAGCCGACGGCCGCAACCCCGGCCGCGAGCGCCGACCAGTTCTGGGCGGCGGTGGAGGACCATTGTCCGGGCCTGCTGCCGGAGCGGGAGGCACCCCTGGTCCACGCCGCGCTGGACCGTCTCATGACCAGTGGCGACGACCGGGCTGGGCGGTTGGCGTTGCTGGCGGTGCTCGGCCGCGCGTACCGTCGTTACGGTCTGCGTCCGACGCACGCCGCCACCCTCCAGGAGGCGTTGGGCATCAGCAAAGGGTGGAAGAGGGCGTGGCGGCTGGTCGGGTGGGCCGCCGGGCGGGTGGGCGATGGCCCGGCCTGGTGGCCGGCCGAGGTGCTCGACCACGACCGGGCGGGCGACGGAATCGCCATCCTCACCGTACGGCCGTGGCGGCGGCTGCCGCACTGGCCCGGCCAGGCGGTGCCAGTGTGCACGCCGCGCCGGCCCGGCCGGTGGCGCTGGTACTGCCCGGCGAACGCGCCGCGTCCGGACGGCACCGTCGAGCTGCACGTCCGCGCGGTTCCCGGCGGGTCCGTTTCCACCAGCCTGGTCCAGGAGGTGCGCCCCGGCGAGCTGCTCCACCTCGGCCCGCCCGTCGACACCGGGCTGCGGCTGCGGGACGGTGACCTGCTGTTGGTGGCCGGCGGCACCGGCTTGGCACCGCTGCGTGCCCTGGTCGAGCAGGTGGTCGCCGCTCCGGACGGCCGCCGGCTGACCCTCGTCGTCGGGGCTCGCACCGTCGCTGACCTGTACGACGCGATCGCCCTCGACAAGCTTCAGCGCGCCCACGACTGGCTGGCCGTCGTACCGGCCTTCTCCCACGACCCGCTCGCCGAGCCGGGGGAGCGGGGCGACGCGCTCACGGTTGCCCTGGACCATCTGGGGCAGCAGGAGGTGTACCTGTGCGGGCCGCCGGCGATGCTGGCCGGGTCGCGGCTGCGGCTGCTCGCCGCCGGGGTGCCCGCCGCGCGCATCCATCTGCCGGAGCGGATCCCGTGGCGATGACCGTCTACCGCAGCCGTAACGCCCTCACCGGTCGGCTCACGCCCGAGCGAATCGCGGGCCTGTCGTTGCCGCTGACCGGGCGCGGCCGGCGCGGCTACCGGGTGGACGACGTCGACCTGCTACTGCACCGGCTCGCCTACGAGTTGGGGGAGCGGAACCGCCAGCTCAAGGCCGCCCGGGAGGAGAACCGGCGAATCAAGAACGCGCTGCGCAGCTGGCAGTCCGACCGGGCAGCGCGGCGCGGGGAGTGACGGTGGCCGGAGGTAGGGTCCCGGGGACGCCGTTTCGGAAGGTGACGTCAATGCTCGCCGCTTTGGAGCTGCCGCCCGCCGTCGAGGCGGAACGGGTGATCACGGCCGTGCTGGCCGACCTGCGTTCCGCCACCCACCGCGGCGTCGTCGTCGACTCCCCGCCCGGCGCCGGCAAGTCGACCCTCGTCGTCCGCGCCGCCGTCGACCTGGCGACCACCGGCGAGCCCCTGATCATCATCGCGCAGACCAACGAGCAGGTCGACGACCTCATCGACCGCCTCGCCCGCAAGGCCCCCGAGCTGCGCATCGGCCGCCTCTCCGCCGCCGACTACCAGCCGTCGGACCGGGTGAAGGGCCGCGAGACGGTCAAGGTCGCCGCCAAAGTCGCCGACCTCGGTGGTCCGGCCGTCATCATCGGTACGGCCGCCAAGTGGGCGACGGTCACCGAGGGCTCCTGGCCGTGGGCGATCGTCGACGAGGCGTACCAGATGCGGTCGGACGCCCTGCTGCGCGTGGCCGGGCGGTTCGAGCGGGCGCTGTTCGTGGGTGACCCCGGCCAGCTCGACCCGTTCTCCACCGTCGAGACCGCGCGCTGGACGGGCCTGACCTGGGACCCGATGCAGTCGGCGGTGGCGGTGCTGCTGCGGCACAACCCCGAGCTGCCGCTCCACCGCCTGCCCGTGTCGTGGCGGCTGCCCGCCTCCGCGGCGCCGGTGGTCGCGGCGGCGTTCTACCCGTTCACCGGCTTCCGCGCCGGCACCGGCCCTGACGACCGTGCGCTGGCGTTCACCGAACCTGGAACGGGGGACGCGTTCGACGCGGCGGTGGAGCTGGCCGCGACGACGGGTTGGGCGCTGCACGAACTGCCGGCCCGGCACACCCTGCGCACCGATGCGGAGGCGGCGTCGGCGTGCGCCGCGCTGGCGCTGCGGGTGTTGCGGCGGGGAGCGGTCGCGGTCTCCGAGCACGCACCGGCCGGCACGCCGGTCACCGCCGACCGGATCGCCGTCGGCGCCGCGCACCGCGACCAGGTCGCGGCCATCCGCGCGCACCTCGGCGAGGCCGGAGCGGGCATCACCGTCGACACCGCCAACCGGCTCCAGGGCCGCGAGTACGACGTGACGATCGTGCTGCACCCGCTCTCCGGGCGGCGGGACGCCACCAAGTTCCACCTGGAGTCGGGGCGGCTTTGCGTGCTGACGTCCCGGCACCGCCACGCCTGCATCGTGGTGGCCCGGGCGGGCATCGGCGAGCTGCTGGACGCCCACCCGTCGACCGAGTCGGTGCACCTCGACGTACCGGTGAAGTTCCCGGACGGCTGGAGCGCCCACCAGGCGGTGTTGTCGTTTCTCGCAGAACGACGCACGAGGACCTGAGGCCCACGCGGATCCGCTCCTGCCGCCATCCTCGCCGCGTCGCACTCCGCCTCGACGGAACGCGGTGGAGGCGGGGGACGATTCACGGGCTGCCGAGCAGGCCATTGCCTCGGTAACGTCCGGGGATGACCGAGACCACGCATGAGGACCTGCTGTCGGGCTTCACTGTCTCCCGCCCGTACACGATGGATGTCGTCGCGGACGCGCCGCGCGCCGCAGGCGTGCACGTGGTGGTCGCCGGCGACACGGTCATCTACGTGGGGCAGACCTCGAACCTGAAGGACCGGCTCCGTCAGCACCTGACGGGCAACCGTGCCTCCTCCGTCCTGCACGACCAGGTCGGCCAGTTGCTCGACCGGTCCGGGCCGGTGGCGTCGGCCGCCGACATCGCGGGCTGGCTCGGCCGCTGCATCGTCCGCTGGCGGGTGAGCGACAACCCGGCGGCCGACAAGGAGGCGCTGGTGACGGCCCTGAAGCCGCGCTTCAACCGGCAGGTCCCCCGACCGCGCCCGACGCCGTGAACCGGTCGTCGCGCTGAATCATTCACGACATCAGTTCCACAGCGGCCGGACCGCGCACTGCGGACCGGTCGCCGCCCGTCAGACGAAGCCTTCCTCGATTAGGGTGACTCCGTCCGCAGTGATCTGGTGGCGCTGCCCCGACCCGCCGACCACCCGGGACCAGCTCTCCGTCGTAAGGCGGGCCCGACCATCTTCGACCACGAGGGCGAAGGTGAAGCCGCCGTGCATGCCGGGGACGGAGAAGCCCGAGGCGCCGCCGGGCGTCTCCAGCAGCACCTCCAGCTCGGGCAGCCGCAGCCGGTGCTCGTCGACCAGTTTGCCGGCGCGGGCGCGGATCAGGCCGTGGAACAACTCCTGGATCGGGCGCAGCTCGTGGTCGGGCACGTCGATCAGCCGGGGCGGTTCCAGCGTCTCCTGCAGGTGCTGGTGGCCCCGGCGGTGGGCGATGTCCAGCGGTCGTTCCCCGTCGGTGGTGCGCAGCGCCCGCCATGCGCCCAGCTCGATCAGCCGCGCCGCGATGTCGACGGGCGCGCCGGCGTACGCGGCCTGGTGCAGTGGGGCGTACCAGGAGCGGCCGCCGGGACGGGTGGCGTTGGCCCAGTCCGCGTAGCGCGGGTTGCCGAGCAGGTCGAACACGCCCGCCCAGTCGTACGACCGGGCCCGGTCTGCCAGCTCGTGCCGCGCCTTCACCGCCCACTCCGACAGCGACTCGGCGCGGGTGATCGCGTCCCATCGAGGCATGTCTCGCACCTACCCGGCCTGGGCGGTGGCCTCGTCCAGCCAGCGCCGGTACCAGCCGGCGAAGCCGAGCCGCCTGCCGTCGTCGTCGTGCACGCCCTCCCGCTCCCAGCGGCCGTCGACCCGGCGCAGCGGGAACAGCCCGTACGCCGGCCCCGCCCCGCCGCGGCCGGCGTGGAGCAGGAACGACCGGTACTCCTCGGGTAGCTCGATCCCCAGCTGTGCCTCCAGTTCGGCCAGCTCCGCCGGGCTGAGCGGCGACTCCAGGGTCCACCGGTGAGCCTTCGCGCCGAAGACCTCATCCGCCTTCGGCCTGACGGCCGGCAGAGCGAGGCGTTCCCGTACGTCCGACCAGTCGGTGCCCGTCACAGCCGGCACCCTACCGACCGCCGGGCAAGGGCGGCGCCCCCTCGTCCTCCACGGCCTGGTTCGCCTACCTCATCCGGTGCCACTCGGTCCGCGGCCGGGCCGGGTGTGGCGACTCCGTTCGGATCAGGGGATCACGCGCCCGGCGGCTGGTAGTCGGCCTTCACCCGGGTCGCCTCGTCGACCTCCGCGGCGGTCAGCACCGGAGTCACCCGCACGTGCAACCCACCCGCCGCCCGAATCGCGATGGCCAGTGCGGCCGCCGTCTTGTGATCCGGCAGCTCGCACAACACGTAGGTGTCGTCGTCGTCGAACGAGAAGTGCATCGACTCCATCCGGCCGCCGCTGGCCTCGATCGTGCTTCGGACGGCCTCCGCGCGCTTGGTGCCGCCGTCGTTGACCAGCCCCTCGAGCCCCTCGACGGTGTAGGTCGACTTCAACAGGAATCTGGGCATGTCGGACCACCTCCGGCTCGGGCAGACAGGTTCACGCCGCCGCTGGCGCTGGACCGACGCGCTGAAGAGCCGGCCAGGCCGGGGTGCGCGTACCCGCCAGGTGGGCGGCTAGTCATCCGTCGTCCGGCCCTGGCGCGTCGGTGGGAACTGCTTGAATGGGCGCGCACGAGCGGACGGGGGAGACGGATGACCGAGGTGCGCATCGCGCGGTGGGACGAGGGCGACCTGGACCTGCTGCAACGCCTCAACTCGCCGGAGGTCCGGCACCACACCGGCGGTCCGGAGACCGACGAGCAGGTGCTCGCCCGGCACGAGCGCTACCTGCGCGGGCCCGGCCCCCGCAGCGGCTGGATGTTCACGGTGGCGCTGCCCGACGGGGTGAAGGTGGGCAGCGTCGGCTACTGGGAGCGGGTCTGGCACGACGAGCCGGTCTACGAGATGGGCTGGGCGATCCTCCCCGAGCACCAGGGGCGGGGCCTGGCCACCGCGGCGGTCCGCGCCGTGGTGACCGAGGCCCGCGCCGAGCGCCACCACCGGTACGCCCACGCCTATCCGTCGGTGGACCACCCGGCCTCGAACGCGGTCTGCCGCAAGGCCGGGTTCACCCTGCTCGGCGAGACCGAGTTCGAGTACCCGCCGGGCCACCTGATGCGCTCCAACGACTGGCGGCTCGACCTGCGGGCCTGACGGAGACCGGTCAGCGCGCGGTGTCCAGCCGTTCCCGCTGCGCGGCGGTCAGCTCCAGCTCCACCGCTTCGAGGCTCTCGTCGAGCTGAGCCACCGAGGAGGCGCCGACCAGCGGAATCGACGGCGTCTCGCCGCCCATCAGCCAGGCCAGCACCACCTGGTTGGCCGTCGCGCCCGTCTCGGCGGCCACCTCGCGCAGCGCGGCCAGCCGGCCGGGCGCGCTGGGCAGGTCGTACGCCGGGCCCAGCGGCTTGTCCGACCGGGTGTAGCCGCCCTTCACCAGCGGCGAGTACGCGACCAGCGTCAGCGCCGGCTCCGCCCGCAGGTAGCTGGCCAGGTCTCCGCCGACCGAGCCGGGGTCGCCGTCCGGGTCCAGCTCGCTGGGCAGGTCGGTACGGCGCTGCAGGTAGGTGTGGTGGTACTGGAGCACCTCGTACCCGGGCAGGCCGGCGGCGGCGGCCAGCGCGCGGGCCCGCTCCACCCGCCACGCCCGGTGGTTGCTCGCCCCCAGCAGGCCCACGGTGCCCTCGGCGACCAGCTCGCCGAAGGCCGTCACCGTCTCCTCCAGCGGCACGGTGCGGTCCTCGATGTGCGCGTACAGCAGGTCCAGCTTCGCCATGCCGAGGCGTTCGCGGCTGCGCTCCGCCGACTCCCGGATCACCTTCGCCGACAGCCCTTCGGCGTTGTCGGTGTAGCTGGTGCCGGGGGCGAGGGGACGCGCCCCCAGCTTGGTGGCGACGACGATCTCGTCGCCGACGCCTCGGCTGCGCCGCCACCGGCCGAGCAGTTCCTCGCTCTCCCCGCCCTGCCCACCGTTCATCCAGAACGCGTAGTTGTCGGAGGTGTCGACGAAGGTGCCGCCGGCCTCGACGTACCGGTCGAGGATGGCGTACGAGGTGGCCTCGTCGGTGGCGGTGCCGAAGAGCATCGCACCGAGGCTGAGCACGCTCACCTCGCGCCGGGTCGACGGGCTGGTGCCGATCGTGCGGTACCGCATGGGGTCTCCCATCTGACGACGTGGAGCCCTCACCCTGAACCTTCGAGCGCGCTCGAAGTCAAGGCGCCGGTACGCCGCTCAGTTGACCCCGGTGGGCCGGCGCTCCGCCGGCTGCGCGGTGGTCGTCGCGGCGACGTTGCGGGCCGGCACGGTCGGCGCGTCCCGCCCGGTGCCCTTCCGGCCGTCGCCCTTGTTGCTGCTCTGCTCGTGGTAGTCCTGCTCGACGTTGACCGTCCAGACGTCGTGGCCGGAGCCGTGGGCGATGTTCTCGGCGGTCAGCATCGCGGTCAGCATCGAGTGGTCCTGGTTGTTGTAGCGGTGCATCCCGTTACGCCCGACGGGGTGCACGTTCGGCAGCTCCCGGGCCAGCCAGTCCCGGATGGTGTCGACGTTGTGCTGGTAGCGCTCGTCGTACACCGGGTAGGCCTTCGGCATCCGCACCACGTACCCGCTCTCCACCGCGCCGGGCCGGACCAGGCCGAGCTGCTCCAGCTCGGCGGTGGCCCGCGCGACGAGCTCGGCGTCGGAGGTCCGCCAGGTCTCGTCGTCCTCGAAGACGAAGTACTCCAGCCCCAGGCAGGTACGCCCGTCCTTGACCAGGTACGGCGACCAGGAGCCGAAGTTCTGGATCCGGCCCACGTTCACGGCCGGGTCGTGCACGTAGATCCAGTTGTCCGGGAAGGAGAATTCCTCCGGCACCACCAGCGCCACGGTCAGGAAGTCGCGGTAGCGCAGGTCGGCGGCGCAGGCGAGCACCTCGGGCGGGGCGGCCGGGCGCACCGCGGCCACCAGTTCCGAGATCGGCATGGACGAGATGACGTGGTCGGCGGGGACCCGGCGCTCGCCGCCCGGCCCGTCGACGGTGACCGCCACGGCCCGCCCGCCCTCCCGGTGCACCGCCCGCACCCAGGTGCCGAGGCTGACCTCGCCGCCGCGCTTGCGCACCTCCTCCGTGCAGCGCTCCCACATCATGCCGGGGCCGAACTTCGGGTACTGGAACTCCTCGATCAGGCTGGTTACGTCCTTGCGGTTGCGGCGCGGCAGCACCGCGTTGAGCACCGCCCGGGCCAGCGACAGGTTCTTGATCCGCTGGGCGGCCCAGTCGGCCTGCAACTGGTCGGCCGGCATCCCCCAGACCTTCTCCGTGTAGGTCTTGAAGAAGATCGAGTAGAGCCGCCAGCCGAAGCGCGCCGACACCCAGCCCTCGAAGTGCGACTGGTCCTTCGGGGGACGCAGCCGGGCCCGCGCGTACGAGCCCATGCAGCGGGCCGCCTCCCGTACGCCGAGGTTGCGCAGGGCGTTGCCGGCGTTGAGCGGGTAGTCGTAGAGCGCCCCCCGGTAGAAGATCCGGCTCATCCGGGGCCGGAGCAGGAACTCCTCGTCGGGCAGGATCTCGTGCCAGAAGTCCTCGACCCGGCTCACCTTGGTGAAGAACCGGTGCCCGCCGATGTCGAAGCGCCAGCCGTCCCGCTCGACGGTGCGGCTGATCCCGCCGACCACCTCGTCGGCCTCGAAGACCCGCACGGCCTCACCGTGCCTGAGCAGCTCGTACGCGGCGGTCAGCCCCGCCGGGCCCGCGCCGATGACCACCGTGCCGTGACGCTCGTTCATCCTCACGCCGCTCCCTGCCCTCGGTTCCCGTCGGACAGGCGCGGTTACCCGTTCCCTGCGCTGTCTCACGTCCGCTGGCCGCAAGCTCCGATCATGCCGGGTTCGGCGGGCCGTGGGAACCGTAGACGGCCCCCGGCAGGACCCCGGCCCGACCGGCAGGTGTCATCGGCCGCAGGCCGGGGATGACCGGCCGGCAGGTCCCGCGACCGCCGTGGGTGGGCGCGGGTCGGATCGGACCGGTGAGGAAGCGCCACATGAGCGACGGGCCGCGGGACGCCCCAGCGGACGCCCGCGCGCCCACGACCGGCCTCCGAGCACGCGGGGACCGCCTGCTCGGTCACGCGGGTGACCTCCTGGCTCGGGTGCCGCAGCGCTGGCGGTACGTGCTCGCCCTGTTCCTCGCCGCGAAGATCGTCCTCAGCCTGGTCGGGGTGATCGCCCTGACCGCCTGGGAGGGGGCGCCCGCCGCACCCCCGCTGGACGAGCTCAACACGCGTCTCGACCAGGCGGCGATCTCACCGCACCGGTGGATCTCCATGTGGTTCGCCTGGGACGCGCTGATCTACGACCACATAAGCGGGCAGTCGTTCACCGGCGAGTGGAAGGGGGGCTTCGGCTTCCCACTGCTCTACCCGCTGCTGGGCCGGATGGTGGCGGTACCGCTGGGTGGCAACACGGCCATGGCGCTGCTGCTGATCAGCAACGTCGCGTACCTGCTGCTGCTCTACTACGCCCTGCGGCTGGGCGAGACACTGCTCGGCGACGACGCCGCGGCGCGCCGGTTCACCCGCTATCTGGTGCTGCTGCCGACCGCGTTCCTGTTCCAGGCGGCGCTGACCGAGTCGCTGTTCCTGTGCCTGGCGCTCGCCACCTTCCACTACGCCGAGCGGGGGCGGTGGCTGACGGTGGGCGTGCTGGGCTACTTCCTCGGGCTCAGCCGCTCGGTGGGGTTCCTGGTGGCCGTCCCGCTCGCCCTGGTCCTGCTCCGCAAGCACCGCTACCGGCTCGACCGGCGCAGCCTCTGGACGTACGTCCGGACCGGCTGGCCGCTGCTGCTCATCCCGGCCGGCTGGCTCACCTTCATGGCGTTCTGCCGGTGGAAGGGCGGGGACTGGTTCGCCTACAAGCACGCCCAGGAGAAGGGCTGGGCCATCCGGGTGCAGAATCCGCTGCCGGTGATCTGGAACGGGCTCACCGGCGACACCCGGGACGCCGTACGGGTCTGGTTCGCCGTCGCCGTGCTGGTGATCGTGATCGCCGGCATCCGCCGGATCGGGCTGCCCTACGTCGTCTACGCCGTGCTGATGGTGCTGGCGCCGCTGTCGATGGGGCCGCCGGTGTACAAGAGCCTGCTGCGCTACCTGCTCGCTGTGTTCCCGGTCGGCCTGGTGCTGGCCCGCTGGGCCCGCAGCGCCACGGCCGACGCCTGGTTGAGCGCCGCGCTGGGCCTGGTGCAGGGCGCGCTCTTCGTGGTCTGGCTCGCCTACTGGACGCACTTCATCATCTGAGGCGGAGAAGGACCCCGAACCGGGGTCCTTCTCCGGTGCCTACGCCGGTCAGCTCGGGACGTAGTCGAACTCGTTCGGGTTCGGGCCCTGCCGGCCGGCCTCGCCCTGGTCGAGCCCGCTGATCCGCTCCATCGCCGTGTCGTCCAGCTCGAAGTCGAAGATCCGGAAGTTCTCCTCGATCCGCTGCGGCGTGATCGACTTCGGGAAGACGATGTCGCCGCGCTGCACGTGCCAGCGCAGCACCACCTGGGCGGGGGTGCGCCCGACCTGCTCGGCGACGTCGACCACAGTCGGGTCGTCGAGGACCTTGCCCTGCGCGATCGGCGACCACGCCTGGGTCAGGATGTTGTGCTGCCGGTCGTAGGAGCGGACCTCTTCGTTGCCGAAGTACGGGTGCACCTCGATCTGGTTGACCGCGGGCACCACCTCCGCCTCTGCGGCGAGCCGCTCCAGGTGCGCCACCTGGAAGTTCGACACGCCGATCGACGTGGCCCGGCCCTCGCGCCGGAACTCCTCCAGCACCTTCCAGGTGGAGACGAAGTCGCCGTCGTAGAGGGTGGGCAGCGGCCAGTGGATCAGGAACAGGTCGATGCGCTCCATCTTCAGCGCGGACAGCGTCGACTCGAACGCCGCGCGGGCGTCGTCCGGCCGGTGGAAGCCGTTGTTGAGCTTGCTGGTCACGAAGACCTCGTCGCGGTCCAGGCCGGAGGTGCGGACAGCCTCGCCGACCTCGGCCTCGTTGCCATACATCTCGGCGGTGTCGATGTGCCGGTAGCCGATCTCCAGCGCCCGGCGCACGGCCTCGACGGTGTCCTTCGGCTCGATCTGGAAGACCCCGAAGCCGAGCTGCGGGATGGTGTTGCCGTCGTTGAGGGGGATGTCGGGAATCGTGTTCGCCATCCGGCTGTCTCTCCCATCGTCAGGGGCACCCGGACCGGGCGCCGGAAGCGCTTCCACGGCGTCCGCCGCAGGGGTGTCTCCCGCCACTCCTACCCGGTCGGGCCGTTCCCTCACTCCGCCCGACCGGGTGATCTGCGACAACCACACCAGCGATCCGGCCCGCGCCGTGGCGGAGCCTGCCGACGACGGATGCGCGGCGGGGCCGGGATCACCAGGATCCCGGCCCCGCCGGCGCACGCCCGGGTCACTTGGCGAGCGGCTGGCCCTGCTTGTCCTTGAAGGAGCCGACCAGGATCATGATGAAGTCGACGAGGACCCAAATGCCCAGGCCACCGAAGGTGACCAGCTGGAGGACGCCGGTGCCGACCTTGCCGACGTAGAAGCGGTGCACGCCGAGGAAACCGACGAAGAAGCAGAGCAGCAGGGCGACGACCCAGGACTTCTGGGTGCCGACGGTAACGGGAGCGGTCACTGCGGTCCTTTCTCAGGTGAATCAGCCGCGGGAGCGTATCGAGGCGCGCTGACCTGAGGCAAGATCGTAAATCCGTCGATCAGCCGCACGGACGAGCAGGTTCCGGCCGTTGCGCGGCCGGGACCCTCCGATCAGGAGGCGGTCAGCTCCCGCAGGGCCCGCACCGACTTCCAGTTGCGGGTCGTGGCCACCACCCCGAGCTGCTTCTCCAGGTACGCGTTGGTGAACCTCGACCGGCCGTACCCGCCGTCCGGGTAATGCAGATGGACCTCGCGACCGGTCACCGTGAACTCGACGTTCTCGCCGCCGGGCACGCTCAGCGCCGCGGCCTTCGCCTTCGTCGGCGCCGTGGCCAGGAACGCCACCAGCAGCTTCGCCGGGTCGTCCTGCCGCCCGGCGTACGGGCAGGCGTCCGCCACCGCCGCCAGTTCCGCGCCGCTGCGCACCAGCACCGGCACGGTCAACCCCAGCTCGTCGGCGAGGGCCTGCTGGATGCCCCGGGCCAGCCGGTCGGCGTCGGTGGCGGTGCTGCCGAACACCACGTTGCCGGACTGCAGGTAGGTCTGCACATCGGAGTGTCCGAGGTCGGCGACGAGGCGGCGCAGGTCGGCCATCGCCAGCCGGGTGCTGCCGACGTTGACGCCGCGCAACAGCCCCGCGTACCGGATCATGCCGGCTCCCCGGCGGGCCGTCGCCGGTCGCCCTCCGGGCCATCCGGGTACGCGGACAGCGTCTCCCCGGCGGCCGGGATTTGCAGGTCCGCCATGGAGCCTCCTCACCTGTCGACGTCAGGCATCGCCCAGCCTAGGCGGCGGGCTGCCCGGGGCGCGCGTTGCCTTCCCGGAGTCGGCGGATGGCGGCATGACCCAGCCGGAGGCGTTACACGTAAGTACGTAACTTCGTAGTATCGATGCGTGGCGGACATCGAAGAACGGCTCAGCGCGCTGGAGGCGCAGGTCGCCGCGCTCACCGCCGAGCGGCCTCCGGCGCCGCCGGCCGCCCCGCCCGAGGCGGGCGACACCTTCTGGGCCCTCGACGGCCTCAAGGCGCGCCTGCCCGAGGAGAGCGACGGCGCGGTGCTCTACACCGGGGTGGTGCGCCTGCCCGACCGGCAGACCTACCACTGGCAGTACGGCCAGGTCGTGCCCGAGGTGCTCGACAGCGACTGGAGCGAGCTGGCCGCCGCGCTGACCGCGCTGGCCCACCCGGTGCGGCTGCGCCTGCTGCGCGAGGTCCTCGGCGGCCGGCACGGCACCGCCGAGCTGGCCGCGATCGAAGGGCTGGGCACGACCGGCCAGCTCCACCACCACCTGCGCCAGCTCACCGCCGCCGGCTGGCTCCGCAGCTCCGGCCGTGGCCGGTACGCGGTGCCCGGCGAACGGGTGGTGCCGCTGCTGGTCATCCTCACCGCCGCCCGCACGTGACCGTCGCCGACCGTCCACCCGGGACGGCGGTCCCTCCGACGGAAGGAGCACCATGCGCAAGCCGACTGTTCTCGCCCTCGTCGTGGGGCTGCTCGCCGCCGTCGTCGGGGTCGCGCTGATGCCGCGCGCACCCCGGCTCTGCGAGCGCAGCATCGGCGACGCCGACCTCGCCGCCGCCGTCCGTGCTGCCGTCGACGACCCGCAGGGCCTCCGTGGCCTCGCCGTCGCCACCGTCGAGGGCGGCCGGGTGCGTACCGCGGGGCTCGGTGACCGTGATCCCGCCGGGTCGCCGGTCGAGCCCGGCACCCCCTTCGAGATCGGCTCGATCACCAAGGCCCTGACCGGCATGCTCCTCGCCGACCAGGCCGCCGCCGGGGTGGTGCGCCCCGACGACCCGGTCTCCGCCGCGCTGCCCCGGGTGACCGGTCCGACCCGGGAGGTCACCCTCGCCGAGCTGGCCAGCCACCGCTCCGGCCTGCCCCGGCTGGCGATGGACCCGGTCACCGACCTGATTCCGGCGTACTGGGCCAACCTCACCGCCGGTGACCCGTACGCCGGCTGGGACGTCGGGCGGGTCGTCGAGGCGGCCGGCGACGAGGAGCCCGGCGACGGGCGCGGGGCGGTGCACTACTCGAACTTCGGGTTCGCCCTGCTCGGGCAGGCCCTCGCCGCGAGGGCCGGGGTCGACTACCCGCAACTGCTCGACCGCCGGGTGCTGCGCCCGCTCGGCATGACCCACACCGTGTTCCCCGCCGGCCCGGGATCGCTGCCGCCGGCCCACGCCGAGGGCGCCAGGGCCGGCGGCCGCCCGGCGCAGCCGTGGGTGAGCAGCGGGTACGCCCCGGCCGGCGGCGCCTGGTCCACCGTGGAGGACCTGGCCCGGCTGCTCGGCGCGATGCTCGCCGGCACCGCCCCCGGCGCCGACGCCGCCACCCCCCGCTTCACCGAGGACGACCGCAACCGGATCGGCTACGGCTGGTTCACCACCCGATACGGCGACCGCGAGGTCGTCTGGCACAACGGCGGCACCGGCGGCTTCCGGTCCTATCTGGGCTACGAACGGGCCACCGGCCGGGGCGTGGTGGTGCTCGGCAACACCGACCGGGGGGTCGAGCGGATCGGCCTGCGGCTGCTGGGCGTCCCGGCGGACGAGGCCACCGAGGCGGGCGGTCCGGCAGGGCTGCTGCGCTGGCTCGGCCCGGGCCTCGCCCTGGTGCTCACGTTCCTCGGCGGGCTCAGCCTGCTGGCGACCGTCCGGCGGGGGCCGGACCGGCTCACCCTGGCCGCCTCCGTCGCCTGGGCGCTGCTCTACCTCGGGCTCGCGCACCGGCTGGGGGACTGGTCGACGCTCCCCGGCGCGGTGTGGCTGCTGGGGGCCGCGGTGGCGGCGTCCGGCGTCGTGCTGGCCGCGTACCGCTGGCCGGACCTGCCGCTGGTCGCGGGCGCGCCCCGGTGGCGGCGGATGACCTCGGTGGGGGTCTCCGCGGCCGGCGCGGCGCTGGCGGTGGCGGTGATCCTGGCCTGAGGCGGGACGGCGGTCACGATCGCGGAGGGCTACCGTTGCCCGGATGCGCGCCCTACGCCCCGCCGCCGGCCTGCTCCTCGCGGCCGCCGCCGTGGTGCTCTGGGCGGTCGGCACGACCGTCCTGCAACCGCTGACCGAGCCGATCGGGCCGTGGTCGGAGCGGTTGGCGGGCACCAACACCTACTGGGCGCGGGACGTCCGTTTCCTGGCCGTCGCCCTGGTCGTCCTCGGGCTGGTACTGGCCGGCGGGGGCGACCGCAGGTGGACCCGGCCCGCGCTGGTGCTCGGCGCCGCCGCGGTGCCGGCCGACCTCGTGCTGGACCGGGCCGACGTCACCGGCGCCGCGGCGACCGTGCTGCTGGTGATCGGCGGGTGGGCGGTCACCGGGGCGCTTGCCGCGTTCCTGGTCCGCCGGCACGGGTGGCCCGGCCGGCCCGTCCACTGGCAGCACCGCCGCGCCCTCGGCATGGCGGCGGCCGTCGCCGCGACGCTCGTCGTGGTGGCCGGCGGGTTGGAGTCGCCGACCGAGCGGGAGCCGGAACTCGTCCCGGCCTGCCTGGCCGCCGCGCTGCTGGCGCTCGCCACGTCGCTCGGCTGCGCTCTCGCCGCCGCCCCCGCGCCCGGCGGGAACCGCCGGCGCTGGGCGCTCGGCCTCGCCCTGGCCGGTGTGGTGGGCCTGGCCGCCGGCCGGCTGCTGCCGTCCGGTCACCGGCTGGGGCTGCTCCTCGCCCTCGGCGTGGTCCTGCTGACCGGTACGACGGTGCTGTCCTGGGACCGCCCGGGCGGGCGTCCGGCGTGGCGGCGGCACGCGATGGCCGCCGCGGCGGCGCTCCTCGGCCTGCCGGCGGTGGGCCTGCTGGCGCTGATGGCGCAGGCCGCCCTGCCCGTCGGCGCCGTGCTGACCGCCGGGGCGGGCAACATCGCGGTCGGCACCACCGGCACCGACCTGCTCTTCTCGCCGGCCGGCGTGCTCACCGGCCTGCTGCTGGGGCTGCTGCTGGCCTGGCCCAACGCCCTCGGGCACCCGGCCGGGGGTCAGCCCCGGCCGGACGGACCGCCCGCGCCACCCGGGCCTCCCGCGCCACCCGGGCCACCCGGGCCACCTGGGCCGGACGGGCCGGACGGGCCGCGTCGGGCCAGCGCCGAGCGGCGGTAGCCGTACACGGCGTAGACCACCGCGCCGATCAGGAACCAGACCCCGAACCGCAGCCAGGTCGTCGGGGACAGGAAGGTGATCAGCCAGACCGAGAAGAGCGCGCCCAGCGCCGGCACCACCGGCATGCCCGGCAGCCGGAACGTGCGCGGCGCGTCCGGGCGGCGGTAGCGCAGCACGATCACCGCGATGCAGACCACCACGAAGGCCAGCAGGATGCCGATGTTGGTCAGCTCCGCCGCCTCCCGGATCGGCAGGAAGCCCGCGATCAGCGCCGAGCCCACCCCGACGATCCAGGTGACCCGGATCGGCACCCGGCGCACCGGGTGCACCTTGGCGAACCAGGCCGGCAGCAGCCCGTCCCGGCTCATCGAGAACCACACCCGGGTCACCCCGAGCATGAAGGTGAACATCACGGTCAGGATGCCGATGATGGCCCCGACCGCGATCACGCTGGCCAGGCCGGAGAGGCCCACCGAGGCGAACGCCGAGGAGAAGCCGCTCTCCGGGTCGATGTCCCGGTAGTTCTGCATGCCGGTGAGCACCAGCGTGGCCAGCACGTACAGCACCATCGAGATGGCCAGCGAGTAGATGATCGCCTTGGGCATGTGCCGGCGGGCGTCCCGGGACTCCTCGGCGGCGGTGCTCATCGCGTCGTACCCGAAGACGGCGAAGAAGACGGTGGCGGCGCCGGTGAACGCCCCGCTGAGGCCGAACGGGAAGAACGGCGAGTAGTTGGCCGTCTTGACGTGGAAGAAGCCGACCACGATGACCAGCACCACCACGGCGACCTTCAGGCCGACCACGAACGTCTCGAAGCGGGCCGCCGTCTTGATGCCCAGCGTGAGCAGGTACGCGATCAGCAGGCAGAGCACCACGGCGAACAGGTCGACGACGTGGCCGTCGCCGGTGCCCGGCGCGCCGAGCATCCAGGCCGGCAGTTGCACGCCCAGCTCGCCGACGAGGAAGCCGAAGTAGCCGGAGATGCCGATCGCCACCACCGCCACGATCGCGGTGTACTCCAGCAGCAGGTCCCAGCCGATGAACCAGCCCACCGCCTCGCCGAGCACCACGTAGCCGTAGGTGTAGGCCGAGCCGGCCTTCGGGATCATGCCGGCGAACTCGGCGTACGACAGCGCGGCCGCCGCGCTGGCCAGGCCGGCGATCAGGAACGACACCAGCACGGCCGGGCCGGCGGTCTCGTTGGCGACCGCCCCGGCCAGGGCGAAGATGCCGGCGCCGATGATGCCGCCGACCCCGATCGCGGTGAGCTGCCACAGCCCCAGCGATCGGGACAGCTGGTGTTCGGCCTCTTCGCTGATCTCCTCGACCGGCTTGCGGCGGAAGATCCCGGTGCCGTTGCCTGCGGAGGTCATCGTCGTCCCCTTCACCGTCAGTGTCGAGTCCCGTCGGGGGACGTACGCCCCAACGACGCGACCCGGGCCCCGGTCACTCGGCGACCGGGAGTACGACTTCGTTGCGGCGCAGGAACCACGGCTTCCACGGCGGGTCGAAGCGGGCGTACCGGATCGCGCCGGTGGGGCTCAGGCCCGCCGCGGTCACCGCCCGGCCCAGCGCCGTGCCCCGTTGGTCGAACGCCTTCTCACTCCACCGCCCGGAGAAGCGGACGGCGGCGGCGAGCTGCGCGGGGACCTCCCGAACGGTGATCCGGGGGTCCTCCGGTTCGGGCGCGGTGGCGGCGGTGAGCGTGGCCGGCAGCACGAAGCGCACCATCCAGCAGCCGAGCTCCTCGCCCTCCTCCTGCACCACCGGCGCGGTCCGCGCGATCTGCTCGGAGCCGGCCGACTCCTGCACCACCGGGGCGGTCATGCCGACCTTCCGCCGGGACCGGTTGGCCCCGTCGATGTACGCCGCCAGCGGCCGGAACCCCGCGTTGCCCGCCTCGAGGAACGAGCCGTCGACGCGCAGTTCGGCGACCAGGTGGGCCGGGTACCGGCGCAGCTCGAAGCCGGGGTGCCGGGCCACCACCCGGTACGGCTGCTGCTCGGTCATGGGCCACGCTCCCGGCCGTCAGGGCTCCTCGTCAGCCACGCTACCGGCCGTCACCGCTTTCCTCCGGGTGAAGCGGAAGCCGGACCAGCCGCCAGTACTGCCGTCCCTCCTCGTCGCGCACCACCACCCCGAGCCGGGCCAGTTCCCGGCGCAGGTCGCGGGCGTCGTCCCCGCGCCGGGCGTCGACGGCCCGCTGCCGGGCGCGCAGCAGCGCGTCCGCGCCGGCCGGCAACCCCGGCAGCCCCTCCACCCACCGCCGGTACGCGTCGCGGTGCGGGTCGGTCTCCGTCCACGGCCAGCCGTGCGTGGTGAACGCCGTGCGCAGCCGCTCCCGGCTCAGGTCCGACTTCTCCCGGGCCAGCTCCGCGTCGTCGGAGTCGAGCAGCACCAGCGCCTTGCCGTCGACGAAGACGCAGGCGACCGAGGCCCGGGCGATGTCCCGGCCGTGCCCGTCGCGGTACAGCCGCACCCCGATCCGGTCGACCGTCACGCTGAGCCGTTCCCGGGTGCCGAGGTACGCGACGACCAACCCGGCCAGCGCCGGCAGCGCCGTACCGCCGGCCAGGGCCTGCTGCTCGGGCAGCCCGGCGAGCAGCTCGAACCAGCCCTGGAACGGCACCCACGGCAGGTCGGCGAGCCAGCCGGACACGGCGGTCAGCGCCGCGCCCAGCCCCGCGCCGAGCAGTGGGAACCCGCCCCACATCAGCACCAGCTCCCCGACGCCGCCGTCGACGACGGAGGCCCGCTCCTCGGCTCGCACGCTCACGCCACCTCGCTCCGCAGCGTGCGGACCAGGCCGACGGCGAGCGGTGCGACCATCCAGACCAGCAGGGACACCGCGAGCCGTCCCCACTGCCCGGCGGTCACCTCGGGGCCGAACAGCGGCTCCATGGTCACCGAGGTGTCCAGCCAGCGGGCCGGTCCGCGCAGCGCCGCGACCATCATGGCGAGGATGCTCCACACGGTGGGCAGCAGCAGATAGGTCACGATCGCCAGCGGGGTGTTGAGCAGCAGCAGGCCGAAGGCGACGCCCATCAGCGCGCTGGTGACCTGGAGTACGGCCGCGTGCCCCAGCTGGGACCAGTCGAAGATCCAGCTGCCCGCCCCGCCGGTGGCCCGGGCGGCCAGCGTGCCGACGGTGGCCACCGCCAGGCTGACCGCCACCGACGCCAGCGCGGCCAGCACCACCGCGGCGAGCTTCGCGACCACCACCCGTTCCCGGCGCGGCACCAGCGCGAAGGTGGTCAGCGCGGTGCGCTGCGACCACTCGGCGGTGATCGACAGGATGCCCAGCACCGGCAGCAGCAGCCCGACGGGCAGCAGAGACGCGCTGAAGAACGCGGTGAACGTCTGCGCGGCCTCGTCGAGGACGAAGAGCTGCACGGTGACGATGGCGGCGGCGATCAGCCCGATGGTGACCAGCAGCCAGCGGCCGGCGCGGGTGTCGGCGAGCTTGCGCAGCTCCACCTCGGTCAGCCGGACCAGCGACGGTCCGGGCGGCGCCGGACGGGCGGGGCCGGCGGGTGCGGTGGTGCTGGGTGCGGTGGTGGCGGTCATTTCACGGCTTCCTTCGTCGACGTGCCGGCGGTGAGGGTGAGGAAGAGTTGTTCCAGGCCGCCGCTGCCGGCGGGCCGCAGCTCGGTCAGGACGAGGCCGGCGTCCGCGGCGGCCTGCCCCACCGCCTCGGCCTCGGCCCGCACCAGGAGCCCGCCGTCGGCGCCCGCGTCGGAGGGCAGGCCGGCCCGGTCCAGGGTCAGTCGCAGCGCCCGCGGGTCCCGGGCGCGGACCAGGGTGCCGGTCCCGGCCAGCAGGTCGTCCTTGCCGCCCTGCGCGACCACCCGGCCGGCGCCGATCACCACCAGGCGGTCGGCGACCGCCTCCACCTCGCGCAGCAGGTGCGAGGAGAGCAGCACGGTGCCGCCCCGGTCGGCGAAGTCGCGCAGCAGGCCGCGCATCCAGAAGATCCCTTCCGGGTCGAGGCCGTTGGCCGGCTCGTCCAGGATCAGCACCCGGGGGTCACCCAGCAGCGCCAGCGCCAGGCCGAGCCGCTGCCGCATCCCCAGCGAGTACGCCCCGACCCGCCGCTTCGCCGCCACCGCGTTCAGCCCGACGAGGTCGAGCTTGGCGGCGACCTGCCGCCGGTCGACGCCCATGGTCCGGGCGGCCAGGGTGAGCGCCTCCCGGCCGGTGCGCCCCGCGTGCTGGGCGGAGGCGTCGAGCAGGACGCCGATCTCCCGCCCGGGGTTGGCCAGCTGGCGGTAGGGGCGTCCGGCGACGGTGGCCCCGCCGGACGTCGGCGGGGTCAGCCCGCAGATCATCCGCATGGTGGTGGACTTGCCGGCGCCGTTCGGGCCGAGGAAGCCGGTGACCGTCCCCGGCTCGCAGTGGAACGACACGTCGTCCACGACGGCGTGCGGACCGTACCGCTTGGTGAGGTGTTCGACCGTGATCATGCCGTCGAGCCTGTCGGGGCCACCCGGCGTCGCGCTGCGGCCGGTGGTCGAGAGCCCGGTACACCTGTGGCCACGGCGGTCGTCGACTTTGGTAGCTGTCGCCGACGCCGGACGGCTACCTAGCATTGGCGGGTGAGCAGTGCCGCCGTACCCGAACTTCCCTGGCTGTTGCCGGGGGCCCTGTCTCCCGCGACCCCGGTGGCCCGCCGCACGACGCGCGACTGGCTGGTCGACGGGCTCGCCTTCCTGCTCGCGCTGGCCTGGGCGCTGCTGGCCTTCGCGGACTCGGTCGGGCCGGCCCCGGAGTTCGCGCTCAACGCCGGGCCGTCCTGGCTCAACGAGGTCGACCTGGTGGTGGGCCTGCTCACCACGGCGGCCCTCTGGCTACGCCGGCGCTGGCCGGTGGCGCTGGCCGTGGCCAGCCTGCCGCTGGCGATCTTCGCCGTCACCGCGTCGGCGGCCCTGCTGATCATCCTGTTCACGGTCGCCGTGCACCGGCCGTTCCCGGTGGCGGCCACGCTGGTCGGCGCGCACCTGCTGGTGACGCCCGTCTACATCAACGTCCGGCCCGACCCGGCTCTGCCGTTCTGGGCGGCGCTGATCTGGACGACGTCGTTCCTCGGCGGGGTGCTGGCCTGGGGGATGTTCGTCCGGGCCCGCCGCCAGCTGGTGACCTCGTTGCGGGAGCGGGCGCACCGGGCCGAGGCCGAGCAGCAACTGCGCGTGGCCCAGGCCCGGCAGCTGGAACGCACCCGCATCGCCCGGGAGATGCACGACGTGCTGGCCCACCGGATCTCCCTGCTCAGCCTGCACGCCGGGGCGCTGGAGTTCCGGCCGGACGCGCCGCCGGAGGAGGTGGCCCGGGCGGCCGGGGTGATCCGGGCCAGCGCGCACGCCGCGCTGCAGGACCTGCGCGAGGTGATCGGGGTGCTGCGGGCGGAGACCGGCGAGGCGGAGCCGGAGACGCCGGAACGCCCTCAGCCGACCCTCGCCGACGTGCCGGCGCTGATCGCCGAGTGCCGGGCGGCCGGCGTTCGGGTGAGCACCGAGGACCTGGTCACCGACGCGGCGTCGGTGCCCGCCGCGGTCGGGCGCAGTGCGTACCGGATCGTGCAGGAGGGGCTGACCAATGCCCGCAAACACGCCCCGGGTGCGGTGGTCCGGGTCGGCCTGGCCGGCCGGCCCGGTGAGGGCCTCACCGTCGAGATCCGCAACCCGTGGCCGGTGGGGGAGCCCGCCGCGCCGTCCATCCCGGGGGCGGGCACGGGGCTGGTGGGCATCGCCGAGCGGGTCGGGCTCGCCGGTGGCCGGCTGGAACACGGGCGGGACCCGGCGGGCGACTTCCGGCTCGCCGCCTGGCTGCCGTGGCCGGCGTGACCGGCGGGGAGGCGGCACCGGTCCGGGTGCTGATCGTCGACGACGACGCGCTGGTCCGGGCCGGGCTGTCGATGATCCTGGGCGGGGTGCCGGACGTACGGGTGGTCGGCGAGGCCGCCGACGGCGCCGAGGTGCCGGCGGCGGTCGAGGCGTACGCGCCCGACGTGGTGCTGATGGACATCCGGATGCCCCGGGTGGACGGGCTGGCGGCGACCGAGGCGCTGCGGGCGCTGCCCCGGCCGCCGGAGGTGCTGGTGCTGACCACCTTCGATGCCGACGATCAGGTGCTGCGGGCGCTGCGCGCCGGGGCGGGGGGCTTCCTGCTCAAGGACACCCCGCCCGCCGAGATCGTCCAGGCGGTGCGCCGGGTGGCGGCCGGTGAGGCGACGCTCTCCCCGACGGTCACCCGCAAGCTGATCACCCACGTGACCGCCGCCGGGGCGGCCGGTCCCGATCCGCGTGCGCAGCGGGCCCGGCGGCTGCTCGACGGGCTCACCGAGCGGGAGCGGGAGGTGGCCGTCGCCCTGGGCCGGGGCCGGACGAACGCCGAGATATCCGCCGAGCTGTTCATGAGCGTGGCGACGGTCAAGGCGTACGTGTCGCGGCTGCTGACCAAGCTGGGGCTGAACAACCGGGTGCAGGTGGCGCTGCTGGTGCACGACGCGGGCCTGGTTTGACCACCATCCTTGGTCAACGGATACAATCATTTCTGGTTGTATCACCGATGAGAGTATCGGGGCTGAGTGCATGGACGGTTTCGTTGGACGTACGCGCGAGTTGACCGTGCTCGACGGGATGCTCGGCAAGGTTCGTCGAGGGGGTCGGGCGGGCCGGCCGGGCCGCGCGCTGCTGATGCGCGGGCGGCGCCGGGTGGGCAAGTCGCGGCTGGTGGAGGAGTTCATCGAGCGCGCCGAGGTGCCGCACCTGTTCTTCACCGCCTCCGCCCAGCCCACTGTCGCCGCGGACCTCGCCCTGTTCGTGGCGGCCGCCGCCGACTCCTCACTGCCCGGTGCCCACCTCTTCACGGCCCAGCGGCCGACCACCTGGGACGCCGCGCTCACCTTGCTCGCCGCCGCGCTGCCGACCGACCGCCCGAGTGTTGTCGTCCTCGACGAGATGCCCTACCTGATCGCCACGGATCCCGGGTTCGAGGGCACCCTGCAGAAGGTCTTCGACCGGGAGCTCTCCCATCGTCCCGTGCTGCTTGTCTGCGTCGGCTCCGACCTGGCGATGATGGAGGCCCTGAACGACTACGGACGACCGTTTCACCAGCGGGCGACCGAGATGGTGATTCCACCGCTGAGCCCGGCCGACGTCCGCGACATGCTCGACCTCGCTCCGGCCGAGGCCTTCGACGCGTACCTGGTCTCCGGTGGGCTGCCGCTGATCCTCGACGAATGGCCCGGTGGTGCCTCGTTGAGCGACTACCTCGCCGACGCGGTCACCGATCCGACGTCGGCGCTGCTGGTCAGCGCGGAGCGGGCGCTGGCCGCCGAGTTTCCGACGCAGTCGCAGGCCGGCCTGGTGCTGCGGGCCATCGGCTCGGGTGAGCGGACCTTCTCCCTCATCGCCCGGGCCGCGGGTGATTTGCCCCAGGCGTCGCTCAACCGGGCGCTGCGCCTGCTGACCGACAAACGCATCGTCGACGTGTCGGTGCCGCTCTCCACCCGGCCCTCCCGGGAGACGCGCTACACCGTCGCCGACCCGTACCTCCGCTTCTGGCTGTCGTTCCTCGGTCCCCACCTGCCGGAGATCGAGCGCGGCCGGGGCGACCTGACCCTGGAGCGGATCAGGACGTCGTGGACGTCGTGGCGGGGGCGCGCGATCGAGCCGGTGATCCGGGAGTCGCTGCGCCGACTTTCCGCCGAACGCCTGCCCGAGGGCACTGCGGCGGTCGGCGGCTACTGGACCCGTACCAATGACCCGGAGATCGATCTGGTCGGTGCCGATCGGGGGCCGGTGGCTCGCCGGATCACCTTCGTCGGCTCCGTCAAATGGCTGGAGAACCGGCCCTTCGACGCCCACGACCTGGGGCGGCTCCTCGCGCACCGGACCCGGATGCCCGGTGCCGACGAACACGTCGAGCCGCTCGTGGTGTCCCGCGGCGGCACGGCGGTGCCGGGCGTACGGGCCCTGTCGGCGGAGGACCTCCTCACCGCCTGGCGGGATTGAACTTTCGTCCGGTTCGGGCCGTACCACTGGCCGAGGATGCGCTGCGGCGATTCAGCCGCAATCGCTGCCGAGCTGCGGGAGGCCTACCGTGCGAGTTGGTGAGCAGTCGACGGATCCCATCGATCAGATCCTGGGCGAGGTGCCGGTACCGGCACCGCTGACACCGGAGGACGTCCGGCTCGCGGTCCGGGCGGTGGTGGTGCACGCCGCCGAGGAGTGGCCCAACGGACCGCTGTGCCGCAATGACGGCGCGTCGTACCCGTGCCGCCTGCACCGCTGGGGCCGGCGGGTGCTGGAGACGCACGGGCTCAACGAGCGCCAGATCGAGGCCCTGATCCGGCACGGGAACCCGTTCGTGCACGTACCGTTCCCGTTCCCGTTCACCAGTTCCGCCAGCGCTCGAACCGACCGGCCGGCCCCCGTGCATCCGGGCCGCATGCCGACCGACCGGCCGGTTGCCGGCCATCCGACGCGCGGCCAGACCGGCCGGGTCGCCGCACCGGGGGTTCGGCCCGTCGCCCGGCCCGGCGCGCCCGGCCGGCCGGTGGCACCCCCCGCCACCGCGCCGCGCTGGCCCCGGGCGAGCTGAGCGGAGGTACGACCGCCGGCGTCGCCCGGACGCCACGACGCCGGCCGGTCCGGGGGGTTCCCCACCCCGGGCCGGCCGGCGAACGGCTGTCCGGCCTCGGCTCAGCCGCCGCTGCGCACCCCGCAGTCCGGGGCGGACCAGCTGGTCCGGTTCGTCGTCCGGTCGCTGTTGTTCTCCCGCCGCGAGTCCACGTGCACGTGGCTGTCGTGGTTGGGGTACCCGGGGCCGAGGATCCCGCTGAACCCGTGGTTGCGGGCGGCCCGGGCGAGCTCGCACAGCGACCTGGTCCGGGCGGTCAGGTCGGCGGCGTTGGCATAGAGGTGCTGGCTGTCCGCCGCGCCGCCGACCCGGTCGTTGCAGGTGGTGCTGCGGAAGCCGCTGGTGACGTTGATCGGCTGATCGCCCAGCCCCCGGCGTAGCGCCTCCAGCTTCCACATGGTCCGCAGCGCGTTGGCCTTCGTCTGGTTCGCCGACAGCGGGCCTCCGCTCCATCCGCCGCGACCGCAGCCGTCGTCCAGCTCCGCGAAGCTGAAGTGCGCCGGGGTGCAGTCGTTGTCCTGCAACTGGTAGAGCTTGCTGAAGGTCTGCGGCCCGGCGATGCCGTCACTACGCAGCCCGTACGCCGTCTGGAACCGCTTGACCGCGGCGGTGGTCTCCGGTCCGTAGCGGCCGTCGACGCGGACGATCCCGCCGGCGCCGGCCCAACCGGCGACGCGGATCTGCAACTGCCGCACGTCGTCGCCGGAGCGCCCCTGCTGGAGGGTTCGCTGCCAGGTGTAACAGCCGTCGGCGTGAGCCGCTGGGGCCGCGACCACCGCGGCGATCGCGGCACCCGGCAGTGCCAGGGCGAACGCGACGGCAGCTCGCTTCAAGGTGTTCACGCGCACAGAGTCCTCCCGGTAGGAGAGCGAATGAGGTGAGGATCGGGACATCAGTCGGAACGTCCCGCGCTGTTCACCTTGGCAGCTGAGATGCCGGTTTGCGGTGCTTAACGAGAATTGTCCTCACGATGAGCGTTCCTGGGGATTGCCTGTGAATTGCGAAGAATGGCGAAACGTTCAGTCCGGCGCACGCGGCGCGGGGGCACGACGGACATCCCGGCCGGTGAGGAAGGTGACAGAGAGGCCCAGGGCGCCACACTCCGGGTGATGTCGCTGCCCGGCCGAGGCCCGGTAACGTCAGGCGCGGCGGTGTGACGGGGGAGGTGGACGTGGCACGCGGTGGCGTCTTCTGCGTCGAGGGGCAGTGGCACCGGGACCTCAACGAGCGCGGCTCCGTGCTGCCCACCCTGGAACTGCTGGAACGGCTCGGCCGGATCCGCTTCATCCACAAGGACGCCGCCACCCGCGACGAGCTCTTCTACTTCCTCGACCGCTGGCTGCTCAAGCAGTACGCCGACTACCGGGTGGGCTTCTTCGCCATGCACGGCGAGCCGAGCCGGCTCTGCCTCACCGACTGGGACTCCGTCGAGCTGACCGACGTGGCGCAGCGGATGGCCGGGCGGTGCGAGGGGCGGCGGCTCTACTTCGGCAGCTGTTCGGTGCTGCGCGCCTCCGACGCCGCGCTGCGCGAGTTCCTCGACGTCACCGGAGCGGCCCTGATCTGCGGCTTCACCCGGGACGTCGACTGGGTCGAGTCGGCCGCCTTCGAGACCGTGCTGCTCGACGTGCTCGCCAACGGCCAGCGGCACAATGCCGCCGAGCTGCGGATGGGCTCGGCCCACTGGGCGCCGCTCGCGTCGTACCTCGGTTTCCGGGTGATCTACGCCAACGGCCGCGCCTGGCGGCCGGCCGTCGGACCGGGTGGTCATCAGCAGGACCTTGTGCCGGGGGCGGATGAACTCGATCAGGGCGTCCCGG
>NZ_JBPQTL010000043.1:0-45850 GCF_051386295.1 Micromonospora sp. URMC 105
CCAGAGGTCGCAGGTTCAAATCCTGTCCCCGCTACCACGACGAACGGCCCGAGGATCTGATCCTCGGGCCGTTCGCCTTTTCCGCCCCCGCGCAAAGGCCTTCGGCGGCAGATCGGGGACCCGGGTGATCTCGGTCCAGGGGATGCGCTAGGCTTATGGAGCCGACGCGGGGTGGAGCAGCTCGGTAGCTCGCTGGGCTCATAACCCAGAGGTCGCAGGTTCAAATCCTGTCCCCGCTACCACGACGAACGGCCCGAGGATCTGATCCTCGGGCCGTTCGCCATTTCCGCCGACCGAGGGGCTCTCCGCCCGTCCGGCGTGCCCCGGTTGCCCGTCTCGGCGAGGATGGGGTCATGTCATCTTGGAACAGGTGGTGGGGCCGGCTGAGCGCGGTCCTCGGTGCGGTCGTGCTCTCGGTCTTCGTACCGGTCGCGGCCTGGGCGTCCACGAGCCAGGGCGAGCTGGTGGTGGAAGCCGCACGACGCAGGGGCCGCGGCGGTGGCGGCATCCTGGGTCTGCTGTGCTGCCTCGTCGTGGTGGGGCTGATCGTCTTCCTGGTGCTGCGGCTGATGCGCAACCGCCGCAACCGTCCGCCGAGCTGATCCGGTCGAGCCCGGCCGGCGCCCTGTGCGACGCCGGCCGGGCTCACTCCGCCAGCGCCCCCTGCGCCTGCGCCATGAACTTCGACGTCGTGGCCCGCGCGCCCGCCCGGCCCGACCGGACGGCCTGGGCCGCCGCCGTGAGCAGCGCACGCACCCGCGCGTGCCCCCGTGGCGGTGGTGCCGGGGCGGGCCCGACCAGGTCGCTCAGGGTGGTGCCGAGGGCGGCGACCCGCGAGACGACGGGATCGTCGAGCGTCTGGGTGACGGCCTGTCGTACGGCGAGGTCGGCCGGCAGCCCGCGTTCGGTGCCGAGGATGCGGCCCACCTCGACGTTGGTGGTCAGGAAGCTGACCACGTCGGCCACCACCCCGGGGTGCCGGGTGCCGTGGAAACCGGCCCAGTACATGGCGGCCCGGTCCCACTGGGCGGCCGGCGGGCCGGGGAAGGCGGCCAGCGCCAACTCGTCGTCGGTGTAGCGCTGGAGTTCGGGAAGCTGGTGCGACCAGGCGAACGAGGCGGCGGTGTGGCCGGTCACCACGAGCTGCCGGGCCGGTTCGCCGCCGTCGGCCCGGTCGACCAGGGCCGCGGCCGGCGTCGCCCGGTCGTTGCGGGCCCGCTGCCAGAGTTCGAACCAGTCGACCAGGGCCGCCGAGCTGAAGCCGAGCTGCCGCCCCTGGTAGAACTTGCCGCCCTGGCCGCGCAGCCAGAGCCAGAGCGCCCGGTGGTCGCCGGACGGGTCCATGGTGCCGGCCACCCGGCCACCGCTGGCCCGGGTGACCCGCGCCGCCCAGGAGAGGTAGTCGGACCACGGCATGATCGTCGGTTCGGGCAGGTCGAGCCGGCGCAGCAGGTCCTTGTTGTAGACCACGGCGACGTGGGTCTGCCCGGCCGCGACCCCGTGCAGCCGCCCGTCCACCCGGCCGTAGTCGGCCAGCCCGGGCGGCAGGCCGCCCAGGTCGAGCCGGCCGTCCGCGGCGTACGGGCTGAGGTCGAGGGTGATGCCCCGCTGTGCGTACTCAGCCAGCACGGCGTCGTCGACCTGGAACAGGTCCGGCACGTTGCCGCCGCCCGCCTGGGTGGCGAGCCGGTCGTAGTAGCCGCCGAGGGCCTGCCAGGTGATTCGGAAGGTGACCCGGGGGTTGCGCGAGGAGTAGAGCCGCAGCGCCCGCTCGGTCGCCTGCGCGCGCCGGGTGTTGCCCCACCAGAAGACGGACAGCTCGATCGGGCCGTCGGCGTCGGCCTGAGCGCCCGGGTCGGCGCTGCACCCGGCGAGCCCGCCGGTGGCGAGTGCCGGCACCGCCAGCAGCGCGCCGAGCAGCCGCCGTCGGGCCGGGTCGGCGCCGGGCCGGAGGTGCGGGGGGCGGGCAGCGGGCACGGGGCGCTCCTGATGCGCGGTGGTGAGGGCCGGACCATTCACGCAGGGACCGAGCCCGGGTGTCAACGCCCGCCGCCCATCCGGTCGCCGACCGATTTCGGGGCCGGGGTCCGATCCCGGACCCGGCGGCGGTGGGACGGCCGGTGGCCGCACCGGGCGTCCGACCATCGTCTGGTGTACTAGGGCGCGTGGAACTTCTGCACTCGGGCAAGGTCAGGGACGTCTACGCCGACGGCGACGACCTGATCCTGGTCGCCTCCGACCGCATCTCGATCTACGACGTGGTGCTGCCGACGCCGATCCCGGACAAGGGCCGACTGCTCACCGCCCTCTCCGTCTGGTGGTTCGAGCAGCTCGCGGACCTGGTGCCGAACCACGTCATCTCGACCACCGACGTGCCCGCCGAGTTCGCCGGCCGGGCGATCCGCTGCCGGCGGCTGGAGATGGTCCCGGTGGAGTGCGTCGCGCGCGGCTACCTGACCGGCGGCGGCCTGACCGAGTACCAGCGCACCGGCGCCGTCTCCGGCGTGACGCTGCCGCGCGGCCTGGTCGAGGCGTCGATCCTGCCCGAGCCGATCTTCACCCCGTCGACCAAGGCGCCGGTGGGGGAGCACGACGAGCCGATCAGCTTCGCCGAGGTGGTGGACAAGGTCGGCGCGGAGACCGCCGAGCGGCTGCGGCAGATCACGATCGACGTCTACTGCCGCGGCGCGGAGCTCGCCGCCGACCGGGGCATCCTGGTCGCCGACACCAAGATCGAGCTGGGCTGGACGCCGGACGGCACCCTGATGCTCGGCGACGAGCTGCTCACCTCCGACTCGTCCCGGTTCTGGCCGGCCGAGTCGTACCAGCCCGGCCGGACGCAGTTCTCCTACGACAAGCAGTACGTCCGGGACTGGGCGACCAGCAGCGGCTGGGACAAGCAGGGCCCGGCCCCCGAGGTGCCTGCCGAGGTGGTCGAGGCGACCCGGGCCCGCTACGTCGACGTCTACGAGAAGCTCACCGGCAACCGCTGGGCGTAGTCACTCGACCCAGTCGAGGGTGCGGGCCACCGCCTTGCGCCACTGGCGCAGCTCGCGCTCCCGGTGCTCGGGCGTCATCGTCGACTCCCACTGCGCGTCCGAGCTCCACTGGGCGCGCAGGGTGGCCAGGTCCGGCCAGAACCCGACCGCCAGGCCGGCCGCGTACGCCGCGCCGAGGCAGGTGGTCTCGGTGATCCGGGAGCGGACCACCGGCACGTCCAGCACGTCGGCGAGGAACTGCATCAGCAGGCCGTTGGCGGTCATGCCGCCGTCCACCCGCAGCCGGCGCAGCGCCACGTCGGAGTCGGCGTCCATCGCGTCGACCACCTCGCGGGTCTGCCAGGCCGACGCCTCCAGCACCGCCCGGGCCAGGTGACCCTTGGTGATGTAGCCGGTCAGCCCGGCGATCACCCCCCGGGCGTCACTGCGCCAGTGCGGCGCGAAGAGCCCCGAGAAGGCCGGCACCACGTAGCAGCCGCCGTTGTCGTCGACCGTGCGGGCCAGCTCCTCCACCTGCGGCGCGGTGGAGATCAGCCCGAGGTTGTCGCGCAGCCACTGCACCAGCGAGCCGGTGACCGCGATCGCGCCCTCCAGCGCGTACGCGGCCGGCTGCCCGTCGATCCGGTAGGCGACCGTGGTCAGCAGGCCGTGCCGGGAGACGACCGGGCTGGCCCCGGTGTTGAGCAGCAGGAAACTGCCGGTGCCGTAGGTGCACTTCGCCTCGCCCGGCTGGAAGCAGGTCTGCCCGAACAGCGCCGCCTGCTGGTCGCCGAGCGCGCTGGCCACCGGCACCCCCGCCAGCAGCCCCTCGGCGGTGCCGTACACCTCCGCCGAGGAGCGGATCTCCGGCAGCATCGCCGCCGGCACCCGCATCGCGTCGAGCAGTTCCGGATCCCAGTCCAGGGTCTTGAGGTCCATCAGCATGGTCCGGCTGGCGTTGGTCACGTCGGTGACGTGCCGGCCGGTCAGCTTCCAGATCAGCCAGCTGTCCATCGTGCCGAAGAGCACCTCGCCCCGCTCGGCCCGCTCCCGCAGCCCCTCGACGTTGTCCAGCAGCCAGCGCAGCTTCGGGCCGGCGAAGTAGGTGGCCAGGGTCAGCCCGGTGCGCTCCCGGAAGCGTTGCTCGCCGTACGCCTCGTCCAGCTCGCGCAGCAGCGGGCCGGTGCGGGTGTCCTGCCAGACGATCGCGTTGGCCACCGGGCGGCCGGTGGCCCGGTCCCAGACGACGGTGGTCTCCCGCTGGTTGGTGATGCCGACCGCGGCCAGCCCCTCCGGCCCGGTGCCGGCGGCGGCGAGGGCCTCCCGGACGACCTGCTGGACGTTGTCCCAGATCTCCTCGGCGTCGTGCTCCACCCAACCGGGCTGCGGGAACAACTGCCGGTGCTCCCGCTGCGCCGCGGAGACGATCTCCCCGGCCCGGTCGAAGACGATGCACCGTGACGAGGTGGTGCCCTGATCGATGGCGGCGACGTACTCTCCGGTCATTGCGGCACCGTACCCGGAAGGCCGACGCGCCGTCGCCCACGCGCCTGCCCGCCCGCTGACGTCCGTACGATCTTCGACGTGCGTGACATCGCCGTGTTCAGCGGAACCGCCCATCCCGAACTCGCCGCCGAGATCTGTGCCCACCTCGACGTCCCGTTGCATCCCGTGCGGGTCTCCCGGTTCGCCAACGACTGCCTGGAGGTGCAGTTGCAGGCGAACTGCCGGGAGCGCGACGTCTTCCTCATCCAGCCGCTGGTGCCGCCCGTGCAGGAGCACCTGGTCGAGCTGCTGCTCATGATCGACGCGGCTCGGGGCGCGTCCGCCGGCCGGATCACCGTGGTGCTGCCGCACTACGCGTACGCGCGGTCGGACAAGAAGGACGCCCCGCGGATCTCCATCGGCGGGCGGCTCGTCGCCGACCTGCTCACCTCGGCCGGGGCGCACCGGGTGCTGGCGCTGACCCTGCACTCGCCGCAGGTGCACGGCTTCTTCAGCGTCCCCGTCGACCACCTGCACGCGCTGCGCGAGCTGGCCACCCACTTCCGGCGCTACGACCTGACGAACACCGTGGTGGTCTCGCCGGACCTGGGCAACGCCAAGGAGGCCGCCGCCTTCGCCCGGATGCTCGGCACCCCGGTGGCGGCCGGGGCGAAGCAGCGGTTCAGCGACGACCGGGTCAAGATCAGTACGGTGATCGGGGACGTGGACGACCGGGACGTGATCGTCCTCGACGACGAGATCGCCAAGGGCAGCACGGTGATCGAGCTGATGGCGCACCTGCGCGAGCGGAAGGTGCGCTCGATCCGGCTCGCCTGCACCCACGGGCTCTTCTCCAGCGGCGCCCTGGAGCGGCTCAGCGGGCAGGAGGGGGTGCTGGAGATCGTCTGCACCAACACCGTGCCGATCCCGGCGGAGAAGCGGGTGCCGAAGCTGGAGATCCTCTCGGTGGCGCCCGCGCTGGCCGAGGCGATGCGGCGGATCCACAACGGCGAGTCGGTCAGCGCGCTCTTCGGCTGAGACCGGCCGGGTCAGTCGACGCTCGGGCCGCCCGCCCGGCGCAGCGCGTGGGTCAGCGCGCTGATCCGTACCGTGGTGCCGGCCGGGCTGGTCTCGACCTCCATGGCGTCGCTCAGCTCCCGGGCCAGCCAGAGGCCCCACCCGCCCGCGGTGTCCGGGGCCGGGCGGCTGCGGTCGCCGAGCCGCTGCGCACTGATGCCCCGGCCGTGGTCGGAGACCTCGCAGACCAGCTCGTCGGCTGCCCGCCACAGCCGCAGCCAGCCCTGGCCGCCACCGTGCCGCACCGCGTTGGTGATCAGCTCGTTGACGGCCAGCACGAAGTCGTCCAGGCGCTGGCCGTCCAGGCCGGCGGCGTGCGCGCAGGAGGTGACCGAGTGTCGCAGCTCGGTCACCTGGGCCTGGTCGAAGGCTTCGGCGATGAGGAGGGAGGATTCGATGGGCACAACCGTACGCGGCGTGGGTGGTTCTGCGTTCGTCATGGCCCTGTCCCGACAGCGGGTCTTGCAGTTTTCGCGACATTTCCACCGTACGTCAGGGTTCTCCGTCCCGCGACCGGCGGCCCCGCCGGGCGGACCGCCGGCTGTGGCATCGTGACGGCCATGTCGTCGCCACCGGCCGGTCTCGAGGGGCCGCTCTGGCGCTCCATCGCCGTCTTCCGCTTCGCCTCCCTGGCGTACGTCTGCCTGCTGGTGCTCCGCGACGCCGACCGGTACGCCCACCCGCTCGCCGCCGGCACCGTCCTGCTGGGGATGCTGGCGTGGTCCGGGGTGACCGCCGCCGGCTACGCCCGGCCGGCGAACCGGCGCTGGCCGCTGCTCCTGGCCGACCTCGGCGTCGTGCTCGTCGTGCTCGCCGTCTCCCCGTGGGTGGTCGGCCGGGCGGCGCTGGCGACCGGCGTGCCGACCCTGGCCGTGGTCTGGCTGGCCGGCCCGGTGCTGGCCTGGGCGGTCTCCGGCGGGCGGCGGCGCGGCGCGGTCGCGGCGCTCGCGCTCGGCGCGGCGGACCTGGCCAGCCGGGGGCGGATCGGCACCTCCTCGCTCACCGGGGTGATCCTGCTGCTGCTGGCCGGGGTGATCGTCGGGCACGTGGCGCGGTTGGCGGTGACCGCCGAGGAGCGGTTGCACCGGGCGGTGCAGCTGGAGGCGGCCACCCGGGAGCGGGAGCGGCTCGCCCGGGGCATCCACGACTCGGTGCTCCAGGTGCTGGCCCTGGTGCAGCGGCGCGGCGCCCACCTCGACGGGGAGGCCGGTGAGCTGGCCCGGCTCGCCGGCGAGCAGGAGGCGGCGCTGCGCGCGTTGATCGCCGGGGTCGACCCGGTGCCCGCCGCCGACGAGGCGGGCGGCACCCTGGACCTGCGCGCCCTGCTCGGCAGGTACGCCTCGGCGGCGGTCTCCGTCTCCGCCCCGGCGACCCCGGTCCCGCTGCCCACCCAGGTCGCCCGGGAGCTGGCCGCGGCCACCGGGGCGGCGCTGGACAACGTGCGCCGGCACGCCGACGGCCGCGCCTGGGTGCTGGTCGAGGACGAGGGGGAGACGGTGACCGTGTCGGTGCGCGACGCCGGCCCGGGCATCCCGGAGGGCCGGTTGGTCGAGGCGGCGCAGCAGGGGCGGCTGGGCATGAGCCAGTCGATCCGGGGCCGGATCGCCGAACTCGGCGGCGAGGTGCGAATCGTCTCCGCGCCCGGGGAGGGCACCGAGGTGGAGCTGGTGGTACCGAGGGAGGACGCGTGAGCGGGGTACGGGTGATGGTGGTCGACGACCACCCGATGTGGCGGGAGGGCGTGGCCCGCGACCTCACCGAGGCCGGCCACACGGTGGTGGCGACCAGCGGCGAGGGGCGGCAGGCGGTCCGGGTGGCCGCGGCGGCCCGGCCCGACGTCGTGGTGCTCGACCTCCAGCTGCCCGACATCTCGGGGGTGGAGGTGATCCGGGGGCTGCGGGCCGCGCTGCCCGAGGTGCGGGTGCTGATGCTCTCGGCCAGTGGCGAGCAGCAGGGGGTGCTGGACGCGGTGAAGGCCGGTGCCACCGGCTACCTGGTCAAGTCCGCCGCCCCGGCCGAGTTCCTGGACGCGGTCCGCCGCACCGCCGCAGGGGAGCCGGTCTTCACGCCCGGTCTGGCGGGACTGGTGCTGGGGGAGTACCGCCGGCTGGCCGTCGCCGGGGAGGTGGGGGCGCGGCCGGGCCCGGACGACGCGGCACCCCGGCTCACCGAGCGGGAGACCGAGGTGCTGCGTCTGGTCGCCAAGGGTCTGTCGTACCGGCAGATCGCCGAGCGGCTGGGGCTCTCGCACCGCACCGTGCAGAACCACGTTCAGAACACGCTGGGCAAGCTCCAGCTGCACAACCGGGTCGAGCTGACCCGCTACGCGATCGAGCGCGGGCTCGACGACTGAGTCAGTGCGACTCCGGCGGCCGGGTCTCGTGGATCGCCAGCTCCTCGGCGCTGGCCCCGCCACCGGCCGAGCCCGCGTCGTAGGCGACCGAGTCGGTCTCCTGGTCGGTGTGCGCCCCCTCGTCCGGCTCGACCAGCCGGCCCACCTGGGAGTCGGCGATCGTGCCGAGCTGACCGTGGTCGTAGAGGGAGACCGGGGAGCGCGGGTCCGAGGTGGGACCGGGGTTCATCACGTCGGCGTCCAGCTGCGCCTCGGCGGCGGCCTCGTCGCTGTCCGCCTCGGCGGCGATGTCCGGGTCGACCGGGCCGGCCAGCGGGTCGTCGGCAGGGCGCTCGTACTGCTCGCGCTGGAGCTTGTAGTCCAGCGACTCCCCGTCGAGCTGCTCCTCGGCCGTGGTGCCGAACTTGTCCACCGCGACGGGCGTCCGGTCGCCGGGCAGCTGGGCCGGCTCCGGGCCGTCCGCCTCGCGGCCGGTGTTGATGTCGTCGTTGGCGGTGGAGTCGTCGTCGGCCGTCTGCGGCAGACCCTCCGCCTCAGGGTCGGAGAGGGGGGTCGGGTACTCGTCGTCGCGCATGACTGATCACTACCCACTGCCATGCCCGGGGTAACCGGGAACGGACTCCGCGATCGGGATGAAACGGGAGAAGTCAGCCCTGGCGCGCGGCTTCGTCCTCGGCGTGCAGCACGCACCAGACCACCTTGCCGCCCGGGACAGGCGTGCTGCCCCAACGCCGGGCCACCGTGTCGATCAGCAGCAGCCCACGGCCGCCGGTCGAGGTGAGCGGGGCCAAGCCGGCGTACGCGGGCTGCCGCGGCGAGTGGTCGCGGACCGCCACGTGCAGCGAGCTGTTGCGCGGCGCGAGCCGGACCGTCATCGCCGTCCGCGCGTGGGCCACCACGTTGTTGACCATCTCGGTCACCGCGATGGCCGCCGGCTCGGCCAGCTCCGGCACGCCCCAGCGGGCACAACCGTCGGCGACCATCTCCCGGGCGTGGCGGGCCGCACCCACCACGGGCGCGAGGTCGGCCGCGAGCAGCGCCGCCATCGGGGTACGGGCCAGCGCGGCGGTCGCCTCGTCGGCGGTCGGGTACACCGGCAGCCCGGTCGCGCCGGCGCCGGTGACGGTGCCGGCCGGGTCGAGCACCAGCAGGTCGGCGGCGGGCCAGTCGGCGACCGTGCGGCGGACCTCGGCCAGCAGCCGCGCGGCGGTGTCGCCGGTGGAGCGCAGCAGGGCCACGTCGACCACGATCGGGCCGGGCCGGTCGGTGAGCCGGGCCAGCAGGGCGTCGCGTACCCGGTCGGCGGCGATCGGCTCCAGCACGCCGCTCAGCCGTACGGTCGCGGACGTCTCGTCCGCCTCCACCAGGCATCGCGCGTCGGTCGGCATGATCGTCCCATTGTGCATGCCGGGGGCCGTGCGCGCACCCGGCCGCTCTGGGCCGCTCATCGTCGTTCGGCCCGTGACCGGCGGGTCATCGCGGCCACCGTACCGACCGCGGTGCCGGCGGCGGCCAGCCCGACGGCGGCGCTCACCCGGACCAGTTGCCGGCGCCGCCCCTGCCAGCCACCCTCGCGCTCCGCCGCGGCGTCGGCACGGAAGACGTTGCCGGTGCTGTCCGCCGCTCCGGACGGCCCGAACTGCGTCCGGTGCGCGTACCAGCCCAGGGCCCGCTCGGCCAGCGCCGGTGCGAGCCGCCACTGCAGGCCGAGCAGCCGGGCCGCGCCGCCGGCGTACGCCTCCCGGCGGGGCCTGCGCAGCAGCCGGACGATGGTCTCGGCCACCATCTCGGGCGCGTACACCGGCGGCGGCGGGACGAGCTCGCGGCCGGTGTGGTTGCCGGCGTGCCGGAAGAACGGGGTGTCGATGGTGGCCGGCAGCACCGTGCAGATCGAGATGTTGCCCCGGCCGGTGACCCGCAGCTCCTGCCGGACCGTGTCCGCCAGCCCCCGGATGCCGTGCTTGGTGGCGTTGTACGCCGACTGGTAGGGCATCGCCACCTCGGCCAGCACCGAGGCGTTGTTGACCAGCACCCCGCCGCCGGAGAGGCTCAGCCAGGGCAGTGCGGCCCGGATGCCGTACGCGGCGCCCAGCAGGTTGACCTCCAGCACCCGGCGGAACTCCGCCACCGGGATCTCGTCGAAGAGCCCGACCGCGCTGACCGCGGCGTTGTTCACCCAGCCGTCGATCCGGCCGTACTCGGCCGCCGCGCGGGCGGCCAGCTCCTCGACCGCCACCGGATCGGTGATGTCGGTGGGCACCACCAGTGCCCGTCCGCCGAGTTCCCGGCAGCGCCGGGCGACCTCCTCGAGGGCGGACTCGCTGCGGGCGGCGAGGACGACGTCGGCGCCCCGGCGGGCCAGTGCGTACGCCGTGGCGGTACCGATGCCGCTGGAGGCGCCGGTGACGACCACGACGGCATCCGAGAGACTGCGGGTTAGCGGCATTCTTCGTCGGTACCCCGCCCCGGGTGGGTCATGCAGCCGGGCCGGGACGGATCGCGGCCGGCGGCCCGCAGCCGCCGTGGGCCGCCGCGTCCGGCGGCCGGGGCCGGCCGCCGGACGCCCGCTTCGGACGCTGTGGAGCTGATGACGTAAACGGATCACCCGGTCCGGCCGTCCGCCGGGCCCCACCCGCCCGACCAGGCACCTCGGCACGGCGCGTCGGACCTGCGGAAATCCGGGCGGCGGCGGCCCGTGCGCCACCCGGTGCCGCGGTGTCGGGACCCAAGTGCCGGAGCCCTTCCGACTGCTCCCGATCTGCCAGGTTTGGGCTCGCCGGGGCTCGGTTAATGGGACCCTCTGACCGGAGGACCATCCCTCACGAATCGCATGGAGGTGCACCATGCGCGTCGGCCTCGTCTGCGCGCACGCCGGCACGGCCCGGCATGCGGACGCCCCCGCCGTCGGTACCCACGAACACATCGCCCGGGTCGCCGCCGAGCTGGCCGGGCGCGGCCACGACGTACGGGTCTACGAGCGCCGGGAGGACCCCGCCCTGCCCGAGGTGGTCGAGGTGGACGGCTACCGCCTCGAGCGGGTGCCGGTCGGCCCGCCCGCCCCGCTGCCCACCGCCGAGCTGGTGCCCCACGTGTCGGAGTTCGGCCGCTGGCTGGCCGACCGCTGGTCCGGCGAGTGGACCCCGGAGGTGGTGCACGGGCACTACTGGATCGGGGGCCTGGCCGCCGCCCACGCGGTACGCGAGACGGACATCCCGGTCGTGCAGACCTTCCACTCCCTCGGCGTCGAGCAGCTGCGCCACCTCGGCCGGCAGTACGGCGGCCCGGGGGAGCGGATCCCGCTGGAGCGGGCGCTGACCCGGGCGGTGGACATCGCGGTCGCCCAGTGCAACGACGAGGTGGACGAGCTGACCCGGATGGGGCTGCAACGCACCTCGGTGGCGATGGTCCCCGCCGGGGTGGACATCGAGCAGTTCCACCCCGACGGCGAGGCGGCCCCCCGCGACCGGCGAGCCCGCATCCTCTCCGTCGGCGGGCTCTCGCCCGGCCACGGCCAGGAGGACCTGATCCGGGCGATGCGCCTGGTCGGCGACGCCGAACTGGTCATCGCCGGTGGCCCGCCGCCGGAGCAGCTGGCCACCCACGCCGAGGCCCGGCGGCTGCGCGAGCTGGCCGAGCGGACCGGGGTCGCCGACCAGGTGAAGCTGGTCGGAGCCGTGCCGCACGACCAGATGGCCACCTGGTACCGCTCGGCCGACGTGGTGGCCTGCACCCCGCACTACTCCTCCGCCGGGCGGGTGTCGCTGGAGGCGATGGCCTGCGGCGTCCCGGTCGTCGGGTACGCGATGGGCGGCATCGCCGACGCCGTGGTCGACGAGGTCACCGGGCGGCTGGTGCCCCCGGGTGACGTCCGCACGCTGGGCGTGACGCTGCGCCGGCTGCTGGCCGACAACGCCGGGCGGTTCGCGTACGGGCACGCGGCGGTGGACCGGGTGCGGTGCAGCTACACGTGGGAGCGCACCGCCAGCGCGCTGGAACGGCTCTACGAGCGGGTGGTGCTCCGGCGCAAGCCGGTCGAGGCCTGACCCCGGCGGTTCAGAGTGGGGGCCGGCCGGAGCCGGCGCCCACCGCGACCCGCGCCCGGGGCCGGACCACGGTGTGGTGGTGCTGCGGTTCGGCGTACCGGGTGAGCCCGATGACCGCGGCGAGGGTGGCCAGGAAGCCGGCCGCGGCCAGCCACTCCCGGCCGGGCCAGATCCGGTCGTTGAGCAGCAGCAGGCCGACGATCGCCGCGGGCACCGCCCCGGCGGCGTCCATCGCGGCGACGGCGGCCGTGGTGGAGCCGCGCTGCATCGCCAGCCCGAGCAGCAGCTGCCCGACCAGCGAGTGCGCGATCAGCAGGTAGAGCAGCGGGTCCTGGAGCAGCGCCTCGGTCGACGACGCCGACGCCAGCGGCCGGGCCGCGACCGCGGCGGCGGAGAACGCCATCCCGGCCAGCGAGCCGAGCGCCACCGACCCGGGCGGACCGTGCAGGCGTACGGCGAAGAAGCCGAGCACTCCGATGCCGCCCAGCGCCACGGCCAGGGCGACCACACCGGCGGTGCCGAGGGACTTCGACGGGGCCGGCTGGGCGGAGAGCACCAACGCGGTGATCCCGCCGAAGAGGAGCACCAGCAGGGCCACCTCCGCCTTCGGCAGCCGCCACTTGAGCACCACCACGCCCAGCACCGCGGTGACCCCCAGGCCGGCGGCCACGCTGGCCTGCACCAGGAACAGCGGCAGGTCCCGGCGGGCCAGGAAGGCCAGCACGAAGCCGGCCACCTGGCAGAGCAGGCCGACCAGGTAGGTGCGGTGCACGGCCAGCCGCAGCAGCAGCCCCGGATCGAAGGTGTGATGCACGGTCGTGCGGGCGGCGGCGACCGACTGCAACATGTTGGCGAAGCCGTACGCGACGATCATGGCCGCGAGGAAGCACCAACCGGAGGACACCACCTGGCGAGGATAGAGGGTGCCCGGGGGTCAGCGCTCGGTTGGCCGAGCCAGCCGGTCGAGGATGTCGGCGTGCAGCAGGCCGTTGCTGGCCACCGCGCTGCTCTCCCCGGAACCGTCCCCGGCAGGGGCGGGACGCCCCGACAGGTCGGTGAAGCAGCCCCCGGCCTCGGTGACGACCGGCACCAGCGCGGCAATGTCCCACAGCGACAACTCGGGCTCCACCATGACGTCGAGTGCACCCTCGGCCAGCAGCATGTAGCCGTAGAAGTCGCCGTACGCGCGGCTGCGCCAGGTGTCCCGCATCAGCTGGAGCATCGCGTCGAGCCGGCCCGCCTCCTCCCAGCCGGTGAGCGAGGAGTAGCAGAAGCTCGCGTCGGCCAGGTCGCCGACGGCGGAGACCCGGATCGGAGTCCCGGAGCCGGCGTCCGGCCCGGCGTACGCGCCCTCGCCGAGCGCGCCCCACCAGCGGCGGCCCAGCGCCGGGGCGGAGACCAGCCCGACCACCGGACGGTCTCCCTCCAGCAGCGCGATCAGGGTGGCCCAGACCGGCACCCCGCGGACGAAGTTCTTCGTGCCGTCGATCGGGTCCACCACCCAGCGCCGGCCACCCGGCCCGGCGGCGGGCTGCTCGCCGTACTCCTCGCCGAGCAGGCCGTCGCCGGGGCGCCGCTCGGCCAGCAGCGCGCGGATCTCCCGCTCCACGGCGGTGTCCGCGTCGGAGACGGGGGTGAGGTCCGGCTTGGCCTGCACCCGCAGGTCGAGGGCGCGGAAGCGGGCCGTGGAGATGGCGTCGGCGGCGTCCGCGAGCTGGTGGGCGAGGGCGATGTCGTCGGCGTACCCGGTCATGGGCGCAACGGTAGCCACGCCCGGTTCAGGACCCGGCGAGCGGGTCGCCCGGATTCCGCTCGGGCTCGCCGCGCGGGTCACCCTCCCCGGACCGGGAGGCCAGCAGCCGCCGGTACGACGCCAGCCGGCGCGGGTCGGCCTTGCCGGCGGCCACCCAGGCGTCCAGCGCGCAGTCGGGCGCGTCGGCGGTGTGCGGGCAGTTCGGCGGGCAGTCCACGGTCGCCTCGACCAGGTCGGCGAAGCCGTGCAGCAGGCTCTCCGCCGAGACGTGCGCGAGCCCGAAGCTGCGTACCCCGGGGGTGTCGACGATCCAGCCGGGGTCGCCGTCGACGCCCGGCGCGGGCGGCAGCCGCAGCGCCACGGCGCTGGTGGAGGTGTGCCGGCCCCGGCCGATCGCGCTGACCACGCCGACCGCCCGGGCGGCCTCCGGCACCAGGCGGTTGACCAGCGTCGACTTGCCCACCCCGGAGTGCCCGACCATCACCGACACCCGGCCGGCGAGCAGCGCCCGCAGCGCGTCCAGGTCGGAGTCCGGGCGAACCAGCACGTACGGCAGCTCCAGCTCGGTGTAGTAGCCGAGCACCTGCTCCGGCCCGGCCAGGTCGGCCTTGGTCAGGCAGAGCAGCGGTTCGATCCCGGCGTCGTACGCGGCCACCAGGCAGCGGTCGATGAAACCGGTACGCGGCGGCGGGTCGGCCAGCGCGCTGACGATCACCAGCTGGTCGGCGTTGGCGACCACGACCCGTTCCAGCCGCCCCTCGGCGGTGGTCGCGTCGTCCTCGGCGGTGCGCCGCAGCACGGAGCTGCGCTCGGCGATCCGGACGATCCGGGCCAGCGCGCCGGCCGCCCCGGAGGTGTCCCCGACCAGCCCGACCCGGTCGCCGACCACCACCGACTTGCGCCCCAGCTCCCGGGCCCGCATCGCGGTCACCGTCTCCGCCACCGTGCCGCCGGGCAGCACGCAGGTGTAGCGGCCCCGGTCGACGGCGATCACGAAGCCGTCGACCGCGTCGGAGTGCCGGGGGCGGGTGCGGGTGCGCGGACGCGAGGACTTCCCGGGCCGGACCCGTACGTCGTCCTCGTCGTACTCCCGCCGTCTGGTCGCCAGGACCGCCCCCTCGTCGCCTCAGTTCTTACCGGTCACCATTGCCGACCATAGTGCCGGGAACTCGGGCATGGTCTTGGAGGTACACGCGATGTCGTCCACCTCGATGCCGGGGACGGCCAGCCCGGCCACCGCGGCGGCGTGCGCCATCCGGTGGTCGGCGTACGTGCGGAAGGTGCCGCCGCGCAGCGGGCGGGGCCGGATCTCCAGCCCGTCGGCGGACTCGGTCAGGTCGGCGCCGAGGCTGGTGAACTCGCGGGCCAGGGCGGCGATCCGGTCGGTCTCGTGACCGCGGATGTGCGCGATACCGGTGAACCGGGACGGGGAGTCGGCCAGCATGGCCAGCGCCGTCAGCGCCGGGGTCAGCTCGCTGACGTCGGAGAGGTCGGCTTCCAGGCCGTGCACCGTGCCGGTGCCGCGCACGGTCAGCCCGGCGGTGCCGAGGCTCACCTCGCCGCCCATCCGGTGCAGCAGCGACCGGAGCTGCTCGACCGGCTGGGCGCTGCTGCGCGGCCAGCCCTGCAACGTCACCTCGCCGCCGGTGACCAGCGCGGCGGCGAAGAACGGGACCGCACCGGAGAGGTCCGGTTCGATCTCCCAGCCGCGCCCGGCCAGCGGGCCGGGCTCGACCACCCAGACGTCCGGGACGCTGTCGTCGACCGCCGCGCCGGCCGCCCGCAGCATCTGCACGGTCATTCGCAGGTGGGGGGCGGAGGGGACGGGCGGGCCCTCGTGGCGGACCACCACGCCCCGGTCGAAGCGGGCACCGGCGAGCAGCAGGCCGGAGACGAGCTGGCTGGAGGCGGAGGCGTCGATCACCACCTCGCCGCCGGTGACCCGGCCGGTGCCCTGCACCGTCAGCGGCAGGCTGCCTTCGGCCGGGGCCTCGACGCGGACGCCGAGCGACCGCAGCGCGCCGATCAGCGGGCCGAGCGGTCGGACCCGGGCCTGCGGGTCGCCGTCGAAGGTGACCCGCCCCTCGGCCAGTCCGGCAACCGGCGGCGCGAAGCGCATCACCGTGCCGGCCAGCCCGACGTCGACGTGGGCCGGCCCGACCAGCCGGTGCGGGCGGACCAGCCAGCGTTCGTCGTCGGAGATGGACATGTGCGCGCCCATCGCCCGCAGCCCGCCGGCCATCAGCTCGGTGTCCCGGGCGCGCAGCGGCCCGTGCAGCGTCGACGGTCCGTTGGCCAGGGCGCTGAGCACCAGCGCCCGGGCGGTCATCGACTTCGAGCCGGGCAGGCGCAGCGTCGAGGCGACCGGGTCGCTGGCGGTCGGTGCGGTCCACGGCTGCGGCGGCCGGGTCGCGGTCGGATTCCCCACGGTTACATTCTGCCAAGGTCGCCGACCCGCGGAAGCCGGCCGTCGGCCGTGCTCCCGGTTGGCGGGACAGCCGGGAAGCCGACGGGGCGTTAGCGTGTGCGCCATGTGCGGGAGGTACGCCACGACCCGGAGCGCCGGTGACCTGAGCGCGCTGTTCGAGTCGTACGACGACACCGACGGCCGGCTCGGCCCGGACCACAACGTCGCGCCGACCGACCCGGTGCCCCTGGTCCGGGTCGACGCCGAGGGTGGCCGGGTGCTGTCGGCCGGGCGCTGGGGCTTGGTGCCGCACTGGTCCCGCTCGGCGGCCGGCGCCGCCCGCATGATCAACGCGCGGGCCGAGACGGTCGCCACCAGCCGGGCGTACGCCGACCCGTTCGCCCGCCGGCGCTGCCTGGTCCCCGCCGACGGCTGGTACGAGTGGGTGCGTCGCCCCGCCGGCGGCAAGCAGCCCTACTACATGACCCCGCGCGACGGCTCGGTGCTGGCCTTCGCGGGCATCTGGTCGCGCTGGGAGTCGCTGCTCACCTTCAGCGTGCTCACCACCGCCGCAGTGGGGGAGCTGGCCGAGGTGCACGACCGGATGCCGCTGCTGCTGCCCGCCGACCGCTGGGCGGCCTGGCTCGGGCCGGTCGACGAGCCGGCCACGCTGCTCGCCCCGCCGCCGCTCGACTGGCTCGCCGGTCTGGAGATCCGGCCGGTCGGACCGGCGGTGGGCGACGTCCGCAACGACGGTCCGGGGCTTATCGCGCGCGTACCACTGCCCGAGGAGCGGATCGAGGAGGAGGAAATGACGCTGTTCTGAGTGCGATTCGCGACATTGTCGCGTACGAATTGCCAGAGTTCCGGGCGAAATTTCGCTCGGATCTTCAGTCATCTTTGTGCACACCCCCTTGTCTCCGTGTCCGCGGGTGCGATAGAACACAGCGCCGGCACTGGGAGCGTCTTCGCGCGGTGCGAACGACGCCCGTCGATCTTGCCGGTCCCACGGGGGAGGTGGGTGTGATGACCCGGGCGCGTATGCCCCGACCGCACGAGGTGGCCGCCGCACGACGAGATCCGCGACTGTTGCGGGCGTTGCGCGAACGCCGCCAGGACGAGGCCTGGCGGACCAGAGGGACCTGTCAGAGCGTCGATCCGGAAACTTTCTTTCCGGCACCGAACGAGCCGGCCGACGCCGCCGTCGCGCTCTGCCGCAGCTGCGACGTGCAGGGGTCGTGCCTGGCCTGGGCGCTGGAGGTGGGCGACTGCCACGGCGTCTGGGGCGGCACCACGCCGCGCGAACGCCGGGCGATGCTGGTCGCCTGGCGCAGCGAGGTGCAACCGGATCCGGACGCCGCCGACGACGCGGGCCCGCCGGTGCGCGACCGTCTCCTGACGCTGGTGCCGCTGAGCTAGCGCGTACCGCACGCCCACGTCACCGCTCGTCGACGGGTACCGGCCCGAACGCCCACCGCGGCGCTCCGGCCGGTACGCGTCGCCGTGCCGGGCTGTTTCGTCGTGGCCGGGCCGCTGGGCATTGTCGGCCTGCTCGCCGTGCGGGGGCGCCCGGCGGCGCAGAATGGGCCGGTGCCGCACCACGACGAGATCGACACGCCACGGGGCCGGGCCCGGGTCGAGACCGACCTGCCGACCGGCCCGCCGGTCGCCCTGCTCGTGCTCGGGCACGGTGCCGGCGGGGACGTCGACGCACCCGACCTGGTCGCGGTCCGGGATGCGGCCGTCGGGGCGGGGGTGGTGGTGGCGCGGGTGACCCAGCCGTACCGGGTGGCCGGGCGGCGGGCGCCGGCACCGGCCGGGCACCTCGACGAGGCGTGGACGACGGTGGTCGCCGCGCTGCGTACCGGGCATCCCGACGTGCCGCTGCTGGTCGGCGGGCGGTCCAGCGGCGCCCGGGTGGCCTGCCGCACGGCGGCGGCGGTGGGCGCGGCCGGCGTGGTCGCGCTGGCGTTCCCGCTGCATCCGCCGGGCCGCCCGGAGCGGTCCCGCGCGGCCGAGCTGCTGACCGGGCTGCCGACCCTGGTGGTCAACGGCGACCGCGACCCCTTCGGCGTGCCCGGGGCCGCCGACCCGGTACGCGTGGTCGTCCGCCCCGGTGAGCGTCACGACCTGCGCAAGGATCCGGCCGCCGTGGCCACGGCCGTGCTCGCCTGGCTCCGCGAGCGGGGCTGGGCGTTGCCCTGAGCCACGGCGGGTGGCCGTTGCCCTGAGCCACGGGCGGGTGGCCGTTGCCCTGAGCCACGGGCGGGTGGCCGTTGCCCTGAGCCGCGACGGGTGGCCGGAACGGCCGGCGTCGCCGCCCCCAACCCCCGGCGAGCGTGACCGGTGCGGCGCAGGGTCGTTGCATGGGTGGTGCCGGCGGACCGGTTCGGGCGACGGCACCGTCCCTCCCAGGCCCTTCCTGGTCCCAGCGTCGGTTCTGCCGAGGCCGGGACCAGGAACGGGGGCCGCCGGCGGAATGCCCGGACCCCGAACGGGCGTTACCACCACCGGACGACACATCTGGCGAGGGGGGTGACCGGTGCCGACCGAGACATGGAGCCGGGAACGGGACGTACGGGAGACGCGGCAGCTCCGGCAGCTGCTGGGCGGACCCGACTGGCCCGCGACGGCAGGCGGCACGGCGGTGGTGAGAGCGGGCACACCCGGTGGAACCGAATCTGTGGGCAGGTCCGTGCGCGTATCCTCGGCGAGGAAGCATCCGACGCGAGGGGATGTGCGGTTGACCACCGAGAAGACGGACGAGCGTAGGGCCCGCTTCGAGCGGGACGCGATGCCCTTCGTCGACCAGCTCTACGCTGCCGGGTTGCGGATGACACGCAACCCCGCGGATGCCGAGGACCTGGTCCAGGAGACGTACCTGAAGGCGTACGCCGCCTTCCACCAGTTCGAGCAGGGCACGAACCTGAAGGCCTGGCTCTACCGGATCCTGACCAACACCTACATCAACTCCTACCGCAAGCGGCAGCGCCAGCCCATCCAGGCGCCCACCGACGAGATCACCGACTGGCAGCTCGCCGAGGCCGAGTCGCACACCTCCAGCGGTCTGCGCTCGGCCGAGACCGAGGCGCTGGACCGGCTGCCGGACAGCGACGTCAAGGAGGCCCTCCAGCAGCTGCCGGAGGAGTTCCGCCTGGCGGTCTACCTGACCGACGTCGAGGGGTTCTCCTACAAGGAGGTCGCGGACATCATGGGTACGCCGATCGGCACCGTGATGTCCCGCCTGCACCGGGGCCGTCGTAATCTGCGGAAGCTGCTCGAGCGCTACGCCGCGGAGCGTGGTTTCAGCTCCGCGCGGTCCTCGAAGGGCTCGACCGCCGCTGCCGGCCGGGAGGTGTGACGTGAGCTGTGGGAAGCCGCACGAGACGGACTGCCGAGAGGTGCTCGCGGAGGTCTACCTCTACCTGGACCTGGAGTGCGCGGAGGAACGGCGCACCCTGATCCGGCACCACCTCGACGAGTGCGGGCCGTGCCTGCACGAGTACGGCATCGAGCAGGAGGTGAAGGCGCTCGTGGCCCGCTGCTGCGGCAACGAGATCGCCCCCGACCAGCTGCGCGAGCGGCTGCGGATCCGCCTGACCGAGCTGGTGGTCTTCGAGACCACCGAGTCGCGCGAACTGGCCGACTGAACGCTACGCACGACACGACGGTGGCCCGGGTCGATCCGACCCGGGCCACCGGTCTGTCCGGCCCCCGTTGGGCCGGCGGTGCTGACTGCGACGGCGGGTCACCCGCCGTGCGAGATCAGGAGTTGGGGCGCTTGCCGTGGTTCGCGCCGCTCTTCTTACGGGCCTTCTTCTTCCGGGCCTTCTTCGCCATGGTGACCTCCTCGTGATGGTCGGATCCCTGTTCGGCGACCCTCGGCGCCGGTGCACGCACCGGTCCTCCCGGCGCCCGGGTCCGACCCGCTGATGCTAGTGCGCGCGGTCCCCGCCGTCCTCCGCCGGGGCGGCCGGAGCGCCCGGTGTTTCCGGCCGCGGGCGTGGCCCGGCCCGCTCCCCGCCCATCGGATGCCGCCGCATGATTGGATACGTCGGCAGGCAATCGGGAGAGGGAGGGCCGGGACATGGCCGAGGAGATCCGCGCCGAGATGGTGGCCAACGTCTGGAAGGTCGTCGCGTCGGCCGGGGACACCGTGTCCGAAGGGGACACGCTCGTGATCTTGGAGTCGATGAAGATGGAGATCCCCGTCGTCGCCGAGTCCGACGGCGTGGTCAAGCAGCTCGCGGTCAACGAGGGCGACGTCGTGCAGGACGGTGACCTGATCGCGGTGATCGATTGACCGGCCTGCTGGTCCGGACGGCGACCCCGGCCGACTTCGCCGCGGTCGCCCGGCTGACGGTGGCCGCGTACGAGGCGGACGGGCAGCTCAAGGGCGAGCACGGGTACGCCGAGGTGCTCGCCGACGTGACGCACCGGGCGACCCACGGCGAGGTGCTGGTGGCCGTCGACGAGGCGACCGGCGAGGTGCTCGGCTCGGTGACCTTCGTGTTGCCCGGCACCCCGTACGCGGAGCTCTCCGGTCCCGGCGAGGCGGAGTTCCGCATGCTCGCCGTGGACCCGGCGGCCCAAGGCCGCGGGGCCGGCGCCGCGCTGGCCCGCGCCTGCGTCGACCGGGCCGCCGCGCTGGGCTGCTCGGCCGTGGTGATCTGCGTACGCGGCGGATTCGCCGGGTCGGCGCATCGGCTCTACGGGCGGATGGGCTTCGTCCGGCTGCCGGAGAAGGACTGGTCGCCCGTGCCCGGGGTGGACCTGCTGGGCCTGCGACTGGACCTGACCGCTCAGTCCTGACCCGCGTCGGGCGCCGGCTCGCCGATCCCGGCGAGGAGTTCGTCGGCGACCTCCAGGGCGATCTTCTTGCGCTCCTGGTCGGTGATGTTCGGGGCGCGCACGGCGAACCAGCTGCTGTGCACCGCGAAGAGGGTCAGGGTCGCGCGCAGCTGCGCGGCGGGTGACTTGTCGCCCTGGCACAGCTGGTCGGCGAGGCCCAGCAGCCGCTCGCGCATCTGCATCCCGGCGGAGAGGCTCTTCAGCACCGTCTGGTTCTGCTCGAAGAACCGCATCACCGAGGGCTGCTCGCTGGCGAACATCATGTCGGCGTACCTGTTCAGCAGCGTCCGCCGGGTGGCCCGGGTGGCCGGCTGCGACCGGGCCCAGGCGATCAGCTCGTCCATCCGCTGCACGCGGTCCTCGACCAGGCTGTTGACGATCTCGTCCTTGCTCTTGAAGTGGTAGTACAGCGCCGCCTTCGTGACGTTGAGCCGCTCGGCGATCTCCCGCAGCGACGTCCGCTCGTACCCCTGCTCGGTGAAGAGCTCCAGCGCGACGGCCTGGATACGCTCGCGCGTGCCGCCTGTGCTCTCCCTCACCCGCACCACCCAACTCGCTTGACGGTCTTTCGCTGTCCAACTTACCGTGCGGCTAGTAAGGTAACTAGCCGGGCGGCAAGTAAGTGCGACGGATCTCCGGGGGAGCTTACCCATGAGCCAGGAAAGCCAGCGGGCGGCGAGCCCCAACATCCGGGTCGTGTTGTTCGGCCTGATGATCGCGATGATGCTCGCGATGCTCGACAACATGATCGTCAGCACCGCGCTGCCGCGGATCGTCGGCGAGTTCGGCGGCCTCGACCACTTCACCTGGGTGGTCACCGCGTACGTGCTGGGCACCACCGTCTCCACCCCGATCTGGGGCAAGCTCGGTGACCTGTACGGCCGCAAGGCGGTCTTCCTGACCTCGGTGGTCGTCTTCCTGATCGGCTCGGCGCTCTGCGGCATGGCCGGTTCGGAGCTGCTCGGCGGTCCCGACGACGGCATGGTCGAGCTGATCGCGTTCCGCGCGGTGCAGGGCCTGGGCGCCGGTGGCCTGATGGTCGGCGTGATGGCGATCATCGGTGACCTGGTGCCGCCCCGTGAGCGGGGCCGCTACCAGGGCATGATCGCCGGCATCATGGCCATCGCCATGGTGGCCGGCCCGCTGGTCGGTGGCTTCATCACCGACAACCTCTCCTGGCGCTGGGCGTTCTACGTCAATCTGCCGCTGGGCGGTGTCGCGCTGCTGGTGCTGGCCACCACCATGCACCTGCCGAAGTACCGGACCGAGCACCGGATCGACTGGCTGGGCGCCGCGCTGCTCTCCGTCGGCATCACCGCGATCGTGCTGCTGACCACCTGGGGCGGCAACTCCTACGACTGGGTGTCGCCGCAGATCCTCGGCCTGGCGGCGCTGGCCGTGCTGGCCCTGATCGCCTTCGGGCTGGTCGAGCGCCGGGTGCCGGAGCCCATCCTGCCCCTGGGGCTCTTCGCCAACCGCAACTTCGCGGTGATCTCGGTGATCGGCTTCCTGCTGGGCTTCGCGATGTTCGGCGCGATGAACTTCCTGCCGCTCTACCAGCAGACCGTGCAGGGCGCCTCGGCCACCAACAGCGGCCTGCTGCTGCTGCCGCTGATGTTCGGCATGCTCGTGGTCTCCCTGGTCGTCGGCCGGGCGATCACGAAGACCGGCCGGTACCGGATGTTCCCGATCGTCGGCGGCGTGGTGATGGCCGCCGGCATGGCCTTGCTCAGCCGCCTCGACGTGGACACCGGCAAGATCGAGTCCTCGCTCTACATGGTCGTGCTCGGGGTCGGCATGGGCTTCCTGATGCAGACCTCGATGCTGATCGCGCAGAACAGCGTCGAGCAGAAGGACCTCGGGGCGGCCAGTGGCGCGGCCACCTTCTTCCGCTCCATCGGTGGCTCGTTCGGGATCTCGCTCTTCGGCGCCATCTTCGCCAACCGGCTCGCCGACTCCGCCGCGGGCAGCGCGTTCAGCGGCGGCGTCGGCGAGGGCCAGGGGATGGACCTGGCGAAGCTCAGAGAGTTGCCGGCGCAGACGCGCGAGCTGGTGCTGGGCGGCCTCTCCGACGCGATCTCCCACGTCTTCCTGTGGGCGATCCTCTTCACCGTCGTGGTGCCGGTGCTCGCCTGGTTCATCAAGGAGGTCCCGCTGCGGTCGTCCAACGACGCCCCGGCCGACGCGACCGGCGAGGAGCAGGCCGAGACCGCCCTCGGCAAGGCCCCGGTCGCCTGACCCGCTCCGTCGCGGCCGCGTCGTCCCTTCCCGGGTACGGCGCGCCCGCGCCGTTTTCCGGCTCCGTCCGCCCTCTCGCCACGGGGCGCGACCGCCCGGCCCATGATCGACGCGCTTTGCGGCGTGTCGGCCTGTCCGGGGCGCCGGACACGCCCACACGCCGCAAACCGTGAGCCGGCCCGGCCGACCCGGTCGGGCCGCGGGCCGGGCGGCGGTGGGCAGCGGCGGGTCAGGGGCGGCGGAAGGCGCGGGCCAGGCGGGACAGGAGGCGGGTCAGCAGCCCCGGGCGGCGGGACGGTTGCCCCGCGGCGGCGACGATCCGCTCGGCGAGCGCCATGGTCTCCTGGTCCAGGTCCGGGGTGGCGAGGGCGAGGTGGGCCAGCGACGTGGCGATCGGCACCGGCCGGTCGCGGGTCACCTCGGCCACGTCGGCGAGCCGCTCGGCGACCACGCCGGCCACGTCGGGGCGTACCGAGGGGTCGACCCAGGCGGCGGTGACCAGGGCGAACAGTGCCGCCTCGGTGATCCAGTCCTCGACACCCCAGACCAGTTCGACCAGCACCCGGCGCCGGATCGAGTCCGCCCACGCCTCGTCCGTGCGGTGGTGCAGCAGGCCGAGGCAGGCCCAGACCTGCACGCAACGCACCCACAGCGACGGGTCCTGACCGGTCAGCACCCGCCCCAGCGCGGTGGCCGGCGCCTCGGGCGGGTGCACCAGCAGCCCCAGCAGGTCGCCGAGCTCCAGCGTGGCCAGTCCCACCGCGGCGTCGTAGGCGGCCGGCGGGTGCGGCCAGGCCGGGTGTGCCAGGTGGCGTACCCGCTCCGCCGCGTCGTCGGAGGGGACCGGCAGGGTGGGCGCGGCCGTGCTGCCCTCGTAGCGCCAGAGCTGGCAGGTGGTGGCCCGGCGGGGCTCCCGCGGGTCGGGATCGGCCACGCCGGTGACCTCGACGTCCAGGCCCGGCACGGCCGCGGTCACGGTACGCATCGCGCTCGGCGGCTCGACGGCCGCCAGCCGTACGGCGGTGGGCGCGCCGTCGGCGGCCAGCGCGCGGCGGAGCGCGTCGACCATCGCGCCGGCCGCCGGGGTGACCTGCCCGAGCCAGGGCCGGCTCCGGCAGCACTCGGCCAGGTCGCCGTGCTCGTGGCTGTCGTCGGGGTGTTCCCGGGCGAAGTCGGCGAGGGCGACCAGGTGCGCCACGTTTCCGTCGCGCAGGTAGCGCAGCCGGTGCGCGGTGTGCACGGCGCAGTCGAAGGTCGGGTCCCGGGCCAGCGCCCGGTCGATCCACTCCAGCGCCGCGTCCAGCCGGCCGGTGTCGGCCAGCGTGCCGGCGATGTCGGCGTAGACGGCGAGGTCGTCGGGGTCGTGGCCGACGGCCCGTTCCAGGGCGGCCAGGGCGTCGCGGGTGCGGCCCGCGCTGCGGTACGCGTACCCGAGCCAGACCTCGCCGAGTTTGGACGGCTCGGCGCGTACCCCCCGGCCGGCCCAGGTGACGGCGAGGGTGACCTCGCCGAGGCGCCGGGCCAGCGCGGACGCCGCCCCCAGCAGCAGCGGGTGACGCGGATGCGCGGCCACCGCGTGCCGGGCGAGGGTGAGGTACGGCAGCAGCGGCGGCCGGGCGGCCCGGGGCACCGGGTCGGGCACGGCGGCGCAGACCTGCATCAGGATGCGGGCGGTGCGTTCGGGGTCGAGTCGTTGCGCCAGCTCGGGGGCGGTCACCCAGGGCACGCCGGCCCAGTCGACGCCGGGCGCGTGCCCGGTGGCCGCGACCAGCAGGTCGAGCCCCTCGGCCGGGCGCCCGGCGGCGGCGAGCAGGTGGGCGCGGGCCACCACCGCGCCGACGAATACCCGCTGGCCGAGCGGGAAGAGCTCCAGGTCGCCGCCGGAGGCCGCCGCGATGCGGGCCAGCGTCTCGTGCACCTCGGGCAGGGTCGGGGCCTGGACCAGGGCCGCGGCGAGGTGGCCGGCGGCGTGCGGCAGGTCGCCCTCGTCGAGCGCCAGCCGGGCGAGCGCGAGCTCCTCCGCGGCGGACAGCACGGGTTCGTCAGGTCCCTCCGTCACGTCGGCCTCTCACTCGCAGTTCCCGGGGCTGGGCAAGCCTAGGGGATGGTGCCCGGATTTGGTGATCCACTGCGCATTACTGCTCGTACGATTGATCAGATGCGAGCAATGGTGCAAGACTGAGCACGAAACGCGCGGCAACCGCGCAGTGGGAGGAGCTTCCGTGATGCGTCCAGGGGCCGGGATGGCCGCCGACATCGACGAGCAGCCGGCCGGTTACGCCCGGTTGCTCACCGCCGAGTACGCCGGGGCGATCGCCCGCGTCGCGGCGGTGATCGCGCAGCGGCGGCCCCGGCACGTGGTCTTCACCGCCCGGGGCACCTCCGACCACGCCGCGCTCTACGGGGCGTACCTGACCGAGATCCGGCTCGGCCTGCCGGCCGGGCTCGCCTCGCCGAGCGTGGTCACCCTCTACGGCGCCCGCCCCGACCTCTCCGACGCCCTGGTCGTCGGGGTCAGCCAGAGCGGCGAATCGCCCGACCTGACCGAGGTGCTGCGGGCCGCCCGCGCCGCCGGGGCGCTCACCCTCGCGGTCACCAACGCCCCCGGTTCGCCGCTGGCCGAGGCCGCCGAGCTCTCCGTCGACATCGCCGCCGGGCACGAGCGGGCGGTCGCCGCCACCAAGACGTACACCGCCGAGCTGCTGGCCCTGCTGATGCTCGTCGAGGGCGTCCGCGCCGGCGACGGGGTGCTCCCGGCCGAGGAGCGGGCCGCGCTGGACGCCCTGCCCGAGCTGGCCGAGCGCACCCTGGCCGACCCCACCCCGGCCCAGCTCGCCCCGCGCTACCGCTTCGCCGGCCAGCTGGTCACCACCGGCCGGGGGTACGCGTACCCGACCGCGCGGGAGGCCGCGCTGAAGCTGATGGAGACCTCCTACCTGCCGGCGCTCGCCTTCTCCGGCGCCGACCTGCTGCACGGCCCGCTGGCGATGACCGACCCGGACGTGCCGGTGCTGGCCGTGGTCGGCTCCGGTCCCGGCGGCCGGTCCATGGGCGAGGTGCTGCCCCGGCTCGGCGAGCGCCGCGCCGACGTGGTGGTGGTCGGCTCCGCCGAGGTCGAGGGGGCCACCCGGATGGCCGTGCCCGAGGTCGACGAGCGGTACGCCCCGCTGCTGGACATCCTGCCCCTGCAACGACTCGCGCTGTCGCTGGCGCTAGCCCGGGGCGAGGACCCGGACGCGCCGCGCGGGCTGAAGAAGGTCACCGCGACGCGGTGAGGTTCGGCGTGGCACGCTGTGTCCCGTGTCCACGCTGCGCGACCTCGCCGAGGAGCACACCCAGCTCCGGCCGGCCGACATCGACCACCTGCACCGGATCGCGGGGGACTGGCAGCTGCTGTCCGACCTCTCCTTCGCCGACCTGCTGCTCTGGGTGCCGGTGGACGGCGACGGCACGTTCCTCTGCGTCGCCCAGGTCCGCCCGACGACCGCCCCCACCGCGTACCTCGACGACCAGGTGGGGCGGATCGTCGGCGGGCCGGAGGTGGCGCACCTGGAGGTCGCCCACCGGCAGGGCCGGATCTGGCGGGAGGGCGACCCGGTCTGGTACGGCGACGTGCCGGCCCGGCACGAGGCGATCCCGGTCCGGCTGCGCACCGCCGACGGGGAAGCCGGTGAGGTGGTCGCCGTGGTGGGGCGGGACACCAACCTCTCCACCGCCCGTACGCCCAGCCAGCTGGAGCTGAACTACCTCACGACCGCCGACGACCTGGCCCAGATGATCGCCGACGGCACCTTCCCGCCGCCCCGGCACCCGGGGGAGACCACCTCGGCGCCCCGGGTCGGGGACGGCCTGGTCCGGCTGGACGCCAACGGCAAGGTCACCTACGCCAGCCCGAACGCGCAGTCCGCGTACCGGCGGCTGGGATTCGCCTCCCACCTGGTCGGGGAGGACCTCGCCAAGCTGCACCGCCGGCTGGCCAGCGACCCGCTGGAGGGCACCGACGCGGCCAACGGGGTGCTCGCCGCGCTGCGCGGCGAGGCCCCGCCCCGCCGGGAGATCGACGCCCGGGGCGCCACCATGCTCACCCGGTCGCTGCCGCTGATGCCGGCCGGAGTGCCGATCGGCGCGCTGGTGCTGGTCCGCGACATCACCGAGGTCCGTCGCCGGGACCGCGCGCTGATCACGAAGGACGCCACCATCCGGGAGATCCACCACCGGGTGAAGAACAACCTGCAGACCGTCGCCGCGCTGCTGCGCCTCCAGGCCCGCCGGGTCTCCATGCCGGAGGCCCGGGTCGCGCTGGAGGAGTCGGTACGCCGGGTCGCCTCGATCGCCCTGGTGCACGAGACGCTCTCCATGTCCAGCGACGAGGCGGTCGAGTTCGACGGGATCGTCGACCGGGTGGCCAGCGCGGCCACCGAGGTCGCGGCGACCGAGGTGAGCGTTGGCATGCGCCGCAAGGGCAGCTTTGGCGTACTGCCCGCCGAGATCGCCACCTCGCTGGTGATGGTCCTCAACGAGCTGCTGCTCAACGCGGTCGAGCACGGCTTTCCGCCGGCCGGTGAGGACGGTGCCGCCGGCCCGGACGGCGCCGCCACCCCGCAGGTGGTGGTCACCGCGCACCGGTTCCGCAAACAGCTGCACGTCTCGGTGGCCGACAACGGGCGCGGCCTGCCGGCCGAGTTCGACGCCGAGCGCGGCGGTCGGCTGGGCCTGCAGATCGTCCGGGCGCTCGTCACCGGGGAGCTGCGCGGCAGCATCGAGCTGCGCCCGGGCGCGGCTGGCGGCACCGAGGCGGTGCTGGTGGTCCCGCTGGCCCGCGGGGAGCGCGGCTGACTCAGCGCGGGCACGGCAGGCTTCGGCCGGCCGAGAAAGCGCGGCTAGCCGCGCGCGGTGAGCAGGGCGACGGTGACGCCGGGGCGCTGCCAGACCTGGCCGACGACGAAGTCCGCCCGCAGCGCGTCGCCCTTGCCGCCGGGCACCGCCGCCAGCGGATCGGCCCGCCGCCCGGCGACCACCAGCCACACCCGCCGCACCCCGGCCAGGCACTCGACCGGCCGGGCGCACTCGGTGACCCAGAGGTCCGCGCGCCGCCACTGGTCGCGGACCACCAGCGCGTCGCGCGGTCGCGCGTCCCCGAGGTGGTACGCCAGCCCGAGGTCGAGGAAGAGCCAGCCCTCCCGGGGGTGCAGGACGACGGCGTCGCCGGGCTGCTGTCCGGCCGCGACGATGTGCGCGGCGCCCCGGTAGTCGACCGTCGCGCTGCGCGGCCAGCCGTGGGTCTGCCGCAGTGCCGCCTGGTCGGGCAGGCCGAGCAGACCGGCGAGCACCACGACCGCCACTGCCCCCGGCAACCCCGCCGGTGCGGCAGCGCCGCCGACTCGCGCCGTCGCCGTGGGCGGCTGCGGTTCCGGCGGCCCCGGAGTCGCTGTCGGTGTGCCCGCCAGCGCCGCGCCGGCGAGCACACTCGCGAAGGGCACCGTGAAGACCAGGTAGCGGGGCACCCACAGCGGCACCACCAGCCCGGCGGCGAAGACCAGCAGCACGGGCAGGAGCACGCAGAGCCCGGGCAGCAGCGCCCGCCGACCCGCCCGCGCCGCGCCGAGGGCGGCCAGCCCCACCAGCAGGCCGCCCACCACCCCGCTCTGCGCCACCCCGCCGGGCAGCGCGGCCAGGTCCGCCAGCCGGGCCGGTTCGACCCAGTCGAGCTGGCGGGAGCGCTGCGCCCGGGCGGCGAGCAGCAACGGGGTGAGCAGCGCGAGCGCCGGCAGCAGGGCCAGCACCCAGCCCAGGGGCAGCCGCCGGGCCGCCGGGCCGTGCCGCCGGGCGTGCAGCACCACCACGGCGTGCGCGGCCAGCACGGTGAGGGCCAGCAGGTGGGTCAGGCCGAGCGCGGCGACGGCGGCCGAGTAGCCCGCCCAGCGGGCCCACGACGGCCGGCGCAGCGCCGCGACCAGCAGCACGCCGGCCAGCACCGCGAAGAGACCGGCCAGCGCGTACGGGCGGGCCTCCTGGGCGTACCGGGAGGTGCCGGGCAGGACCGCGAAGAGCAGGCCGGCGAGCAGGCCGGCCCGCGTCCCCAGCAGCCACCTGGCGAGTACGGCGGTGAGCCCGGCCGCCCCGGCCATGGCCAGCGCCGAGGGCAGCCGCAGCGCCGTCGCCGAGTCCCCGAAGAGCCGGACCCAGCCGTGCATGAGCAGGTAGTACGGGCCGGTGGCGGCGTCCACGGTGCCGGTGAGCCGGAGCAGGTCGCCCGGCGGGCGGGTGGCGGCACTCCAGGTGGCCAGTTCGTCCCGCCAGGGCTGGGCACGGCCGATGCCGTAGAGCCCGGCGGCCAGGGTGGCGAGCAGCGGCGGCACCCAGACGAGCCGTGCCCAGCCCTCCATCGCATGCCGCTTTCCGGACATACTGCCCACGCGCCCGAGCGTCCCACACCGCGCCGGGCCGCGCTGCCACAGCTGCCGTGACGCCCCTTCCGCCGAGAGCGCCCGGTCGCCCGGACGGCGGTCCTGCTTCAGGAACCCGCCTGGCTCGACCAGGCACCTCCGATGCGAGTCCTGCAAATCTGATGTCGTAGATGATTCACCCCGTGCGGCGGCAGGTGCGCCGCTCTCCCTCCGGCTGTGCCCACGACTCGACAGGCGTAGCGAATCGACCCGCAGAGCAGCCGGTGCCTGCTGGTTGATTCAGCTACGACATCAGATTTGCAGGGCCCGCACGAGGTGATTGGTGGCAGCGATTCGAGCCCGGCAGCGGAGCGGTCCGAGGAGCGCGGAAGCCCAAGGCGGTGAGAGCCGACCGGGGCGTGGAGAGCATCGACACCTCTCGCGCCCGGCGGCAGCGTGGTGGACGGTGACGGCGGGGGTGCGGCCCGTGATGTGGGATGCCGCACGCGCTCGTTGGCTGGCCCCCTGGGGGTGTGGCAGCATGACCCCATGACCGCCGCTGTCGTCCGCCGCTTCGTGGCCCGTCGCCACGTCGACTACGGCCGCGTGCGCAGCGCGATCTGTCCGGCCCACTGACGACGCCCGACCCATCCGTCTCGGGCGCGTAGTGCGCGCCGGCCGTTCCGACACCGTTGTCCTCGGCCCGTCCCACGGGTCGGCCGCCGCGCCCGCGCATCCACTGAGGCACAGCAGACAACGGAGGACGCCGCGATGGCGGTCAGCAGCACCCCGGCCCGCCCGGAGACCCCGACGGCACCCGCCGGCCGGGCACCCCGCCGTCCGCGCGGCGAGGGGCAGTGGGCGCTCGGCCACCGCGAGCCGCTCAACGCCAACGAGCGGATCAAGAAGGACGACGACCCGCTGAACGTGCGGGCCCGGATCGAGAACATCTACGCCCACCGTGGCTTCGCCTCCATCGACCCGCAGGACCTGCGGGGCCGGTTCCGCTGGTGGGGCCTCTACACCCAGCGCAAGGCGGGCATCGACGGTGGCCGGACGGCCGTGCTGGAGCCGCACGAGCTGGAGGACGAGTTCTTCATGCTCCGGGTGCGGGTCGACGGCGGGCAGCTCAACCTGGCCCAGCTCCGGGTGATCGCCGACATCTCCCGCGAGTTCGCCCGGGACACTGCCGACATCACCGACCGGCAGAACATCCAGTACCACTGGATCCGGGTCGAGGACATGCCGGAGATCTGGCGCCGGCTGGAGTCGGTGGGCCTGCAGACCACCGAGGCGTGCGGCGACTGCCCGCGCATCGTGCTCGGCAGTCCGGTCGCCGGGGTGGCCCGCGACGAACTGCTCGACCCGACCCCGGCGATCGACGAGATCGTCCGCCGGTACGTCGGCGACAAGGCGTACTCGAACCTGCCGCGCAAGTTCAAGACGACGATCTCCTGGCTGGTCGACACCCCGTACGAGGCGAACGACGTCGCCTTCCTCGGTGTCGACCACCCGGAGCACGGCCCCGGCTTCGACGTCTGGGTCGGCGGCGGCCTCTCCACCAACCCGATGCTGGCCAAGCGGCTCGGCGTCTGGGTGCCCCTGAACGAGGTGCCGGACGTGTGGGCCGGGGTGGTCGGCATCTTCCGCGACTACGGCTACCGCCGGCTGCGTAACCGGGCCCGGCTGAAGTTCCTGGTCGCCGACTGGGGCGTGGAGAAGTTCCGCGAGGTGCTGGAGAAGGAGTACCTCGGCCGCACCCTGCTCGACGGTCCCGCCCCGGAGCTGCCGGACCGGCCGGTCGACCACATCGGCGTGCACCGGCAGCGCGACGGCCGCAACTACGTCGGGGCTGCCCCGGTGGTCGGGCGGGTCTCCGGCGGCCAGCTCGCGAAGCTGGCCGACACGGTCGAGGCGCACGGCAGCGACCGGGTACGGCTCACCCCGTACCAGAAGCTGCTGGTGCTCGACGTGCCGCCGGAGCGGACGGAGTCCCTGGTCGGCGCGCTGCGCCGGATCGGCCTGGAGGCCCGGCCGTCGGCCTGGCGGCGCGGCACCATGGCCTGCACCGGCATCGAGTTCTGCAAGCTGGCCATCGTCGAGACCAAGGCCCGCGGCGAGGAACTGGTGGCTCGCCTGGAGGAGCGGCTGCGCGACTTCGACGCCGACATCTCCATCCACCTCAACGGCTGCCCGAACGCCTGCGCCCGCACCCAGGTCGCCGACATCGGCCTCAAGGGGCAGCTGGTGGTCGGCCCCGACGGCCGGCAGGTGGAGGGCTTCCAGGTGCACCTCGGCGGCGGGCTGGGCATGGCCCAGGGGCAGACCGCCGGCTTCGGGCGCAAGCTGCGCGGCCTGAAGACCACCGCCGAGGAGCTTCCCGAGTACGTGGAACGACTGGCCCGCCGTTACCTGGCCGGCCGGACCGAGGGCGAGACGTTCGCCAACTGGGTGATCAGGGTCGACGAGGAGGAGCTTCGATGAGTAGCGAGACCCGTTCCGCACCGCTGTACTGCCCGTACTGCGGCGAGGAGGACCTGCGGCCGAACGAGGCCGGGCACGGCGCCTGGGAGTGCCACGCCTGCGCCCGCGTCTTCACCGTCAAGTTCGCCGGCCTGCTGGCCAGGGCGGTGACCCGATGACGCTGACGTCCGCCGCGAACCTGGGCCTGGTCGGCATCGGCGGCCCGAAGCCGGCCGAACCGGCCGGGCGCGACCCCGAGGAGCTGCGCGCGCTGGCCGAGCGGGCCGGCCGGGAGCTGGAGGGCGCCCCGGCGCTGGAGATCGCGCGCTGGGCCGCCGAGACCTTCGGCGACCGGTTCTGCGTGACCAGTTCGATGGCCGACGGGGTGCTGGCCCACCTGGTCTCCCGGGTCGCACCCGGCGTCGACGTGGTCTTCCTCGACACCGGCCTGCACTTCCCGGAGACGCTGAAGGTGCGCGACGAGGTGGCCCGCCGGCTGCCGGTCACCGTCCGCTCGATCCGCCCCCGGCTCACCGTGGGCCAGCAGGACGGCGAGTACGGGCCCCGGCTGTTCAACCGCTCGCCCGACGACTGCTGCCAGCTGCGCAAGGTGGAGCCGCTGGAGCGGGCCCTGTCCGGGTACGACGCCTGGGCCGCGGGGCTGCGCCGGGACGAGTCGCCCACCCGGGCGAACACGCCGGTGGTGACCTTCGACGCGCGGCGCGGCAGGGTGAAGGTCAACCCGATCGCGGCCTGGACCCAGGCCGACGTGGACTCCTACATCTCCCGTTACGACATCCCGGTCAACGAGCTGTTCAGCCGGGGCTACGGCTCGATCGGCTGCTGGCCGTGCACCCGGCGTACGAAGGCGGGCGAGGACCCACGGGCCGGCCGCTGGGCCATGTTCGAGAAGACCGAGTGCGGGCTGCACGTCTGACCGGGGCGGCGCCCGGCACCCTCTCGCCGGTGGTGCTGGTGGCGCACGGCAGCCGTGATCCCCGGGCGGCCGAGGCGACCCGGGACCTGGCCCGGGCGGTCGAGGCGGCCCAGCCGGGCACGGTGGTCCTGCCGAGCTGGCTGGATCACACCGCACCGGACCCGACGGCGGTGCTGCGCACGCTGGCGGCGGCGGGGCACACCCGGGCGGTGCTGGTGCCGCTGCTGCTCACCGCCGCCTACCACCGGCGGGTGGACATCCCGGCGGCGGTGGCGGCGGCCCGCGAGACGGCGACGGAGCTGGGGGTACGCGTCACCGACGTGCTCGGCCCCGCCGACGGCACGGTCGACGCCCGGCTGCTGGCCGGGTTGCGGCGCCGGCTGGCGGAGGCCACACCGGATGGTTTCGACGCCCTGGTGCTGGCGGCGGCGGGCACCCGGGACGCCCGGGCGCGCGGCTCGGTGGGCCGGGTCGCCGCGGCGCTCGCCGCCGACCTGCGGGTGCCCTGCACCGTCTCGTACGCCTCGGCGGCGCCGCCGACGGTGGACGTGGCGGTGGCCCGGCTGCGCGCGGCCGGCGCCCGCCGGGTGGCCGTGGCGGCGTACTTCCTGGCGCCGGGGCTCTTCCACGACGGGGTGGTGCAGGCCGCCGGCGAGGCCGGGGCGGTGGCGGTCAGCGCGCCGCTGACCGATGCGCCCGAGCTGGCCGAGCTGGTGCTGCGGCGGGTCGACGCGGTGCGGCGGCCGTGACCGGGCTCACCGTGCCGGTGATGATCGAATCGGTGCCCCGCCGGGTACCGGAGCAGCCGTGCGGCGTCCGGACAGCAGAACGCCCCGGCCGGTGGACCCGGCCGGGGCGTACGACTGTGTGGTGGGTCAGGCAGAGTGAGCGCGCAGCACCCGGATGCCGCCGCGGCGCTTCACCGCGCGGCGCTCCTCTTCGCTCATTCCGCCCCAGACGCCGGCGTCCTGACCGGACTCCAGCGCCCACTGCAGGCAGTGGTCGGTCACCGGGCAGCGCCGGCAGACGGCCTTGGCCTGCTCCACCTGCAGGAGGGCCGGACCGGACGTCCCGATCGGGAAGAACAGCTCCGGGTCCTCGTCGCGGCAGACGGCATCGTGGCGCCAGTCCATGGCGGCAACACTCCTCATTCTGGATGGGTGGCAGATATCGCTGGTGCTTTTCCTATATGCGTCCGCAGTGCCGGTCGTGACGGTTCGCGTTCGACTATTCGGCATTGCGTGAGCAGGTTTGTTCAGCCCCTGGACCTGCTGGAACAGCTCAACCTGACGAGCATATCCAGGCAATGTCCCGGTAACTCAAGTTCGCTTGTGAATACTTTCACGAACGCCGTCGATGTCAAGGGTGACGCGAGGAAAAACTCCGCACGGTGAGCAAGCTCACGACCCTTTTGTCCGGTTTTCAGGCGTCCCTGGTTACCCGGCGTACCACAGTCGAGGATCAATATAGTACACTGCGCGTGACATTGCTGACATTTCCGGCACCACCCCTCTGCGTGGCGACGGCCACCGCGTCGTGCGGTGTAACGACCGCCGACCTAGGGCGTTACCCGAGACCTAGCAGATTACTCTCAGTGCGTCGGGAACGGATGTGAATCTGACTTTCTCCCGTTCGCCAAGGTAGTCGCCATCGAGCTGGAACGCCTGCGGACGAGCGCTGATCAGCGTGAACTCGGCCACGTCGTGCAGCCGGAGCACCTGCTTGCCCCGCGGATCGGGGTGTCGAGACAGGAACTGCGTCACTGTGCGTGTGGTGCTGGCGACCCGGAGTTGGCGCAGGGCCAGCACGTCCAGCCCGAGGTCGAACGACGCCTCCGGGTTCGGGTTGATCTCCCGGTCGCCCAGGTACGTCCACGGCGAGCAGTTCTGGATGATGACCGTCGCCAGTTCCTCCTCGGCCACCTCACCGGGACGTTCCAGGCTGATCGCCGGGTGCCGCCGGTCCGAGCCGAGGAAGTACTGGCTGAGCGTGGAGCGGAAGTAGAGCGCGGGCGTGGAGACCCGGCCGCGCCGGCGGGCCTGCTCCACCCGGTGGATCACCGCCGCGTCCACCCCGAAGCCGGCGCAGAAGGTGAAGTACCGGTCGTCGGCCCGGCCCAGCCCGATCGTCCGCGAGCGCCCCAGCCGCAGCCCCTCCAGGATCATGCTGGTGCCCTCCGGCCACTCCCGGGGCAGCCCCAGGGCGCGGGCGAAGACGTTGGTCGAACCGCCCGGCACGGTGGCCAGGGCCGGCAGTCGCTCGGCGGAGGTACGGCCGGGACGGGTGGCCACCGGCGCGGCCGCCATCAGGCCGTTCACCACCTCGTTGACCGTCCCGTCGCCACCCAGGGTGACGACGACGTCGACCCCCTCGGCGGCCGCCTCCTTGGCGATGTCCATGGCGTGACCCCGTCGCCGGGTGTACCGCACCGACAGGTCTACTTCGCTGCGCAGCGCCCGGACCAGCACGTCCCGGCTGCGCTCGCTGGTGGTGGTGGCCTTCGGATTGACCACCAGGACGGCCCGCATGGGCGGCACTGTACCGCGATCCGCCACGAGTATCGTGGCGCGCGTGACCATCGACTCCGACCCGGTACCCGACACCCTCCGCTGGGCGGTACGGCTGCTGCGCGGCGAGGCGGTCGCGCTGGCGCTGCTGGCCGCCTGGCTGATCTGGGCCGACCTGACCGCCGCCAAGACCGATCTGGCGTCGGCACTCTTCGTGACCGGGTTCGCGGTCGCCGGCGCCGTGGCGCTCTGGGCCCTCGGCGGGGCGCTGGCCCGTCGCCGGGCGGGTGCCCGGGCGCCCGCAATGGTGCTTCAGCTGATGCTGCTGCCGGTCGGCTGGTTCATGATCTCCGGCGGCATGGGGTGGCTCGGCGTACCGCTGATGGTGCTCGGTGTCGGTGTCTGCGCGCTGCTGGTCAGCCCGCCCACCACGCGGGCCCTCGGGTTCCGGTGACCCCCGGCGGTGGCCGCCGGGCGGCTCAGTAGCCGGAGGAGCGGCGGGTCAGCAGCGAGATGGTGGCCCGGCCGCCGGCCGCGTCGGCCGAGGCGGCCGTGGTCAGCGCGGTGAGCACCTTCCAGGCGAACGAGGACTCCGACGGCAGGGTGGCGCCCCGCACGGTCGGCACGGTCACCTCGACGGTGAGCGCGTCCTCGGTGACCGAGAAGCGGCACTCCAGCTCGGCGTCGCGGGTCGCGATGGCGAGCAGCATGGCGCAGGCCTCGTCGACCGCGATGCGCAGATCCTCAATCTCGTCGAGGGCGAACTGGAGGCGGGCCGCGAGCCCCGCCGTGGCGGTGCGCAGCACACCGAGGTAACCGCCGTCGGCGGGCACCGTGAGGTGCACGACGTCGTCGTCGGTCGTCGGCTGGCCGGTCAGTTGAGTCACGCCTCATCCCCCCGGTCGGGGACTCTACCCTCTCAGGCGTCCGGCCGGGCGGGGGCCGTGGCCGACTGGGCGGCCAGCCCGTGCAGCGCCGGGCCGCTGAGCCGGTACGGCACCCACTCGTCCAGCTGCACCGCGCCGATCGAGGCGTAGAAGCGGGCCGCCGGATTCCAGTTGAGCATCCACCACTCCAGCCGCTCGTAGCCGCGCTCCACGCAGATCGCGGCGAGTGCGGCGAACAGCAGCCGGCCGGCGCCGGTGCCCCGGTACTCGGGGCGGACGTACAGGTCCTCCAGGTAGACGCCGTGCACGCCGGCCCAGGTGGAGAAGTTGAGGAACCAGAGCGCGAACCCCACCGGCTCGTCCCGGTCGTCCACCGCGACGTGCCCGAACAACGCCGGCGCAGTCCTACGACCACTCCAGCTCGGCGCGTCTGACGCCGCGCCGCGACCTGGAGCAGTCGCGAACAGGGCGGCGTGGAGCTGCTCCGGGGTCAGCCGGCACTGGTCGGCGGCGCGCTCGTAGTCGGCGAGTTCGTGCACCATGGCGACGACGGCCGGCACGTCCTCGGGACGCGCCGGCCGGATCGTCGGTGCCGGGGAGGCCAGGCTCACGCCTTCTTGGTCTCCCAGAAGATCTTCGAGATCTCGTCGATCTTCTGCAGCAGCTCGTCGGCCTTGCTCGGGTCGGTCGCGCCCTTGGCGCCGGCCGCACCGGCCATCTTGGTGGCCTCGTTGAAGAGCTGGTGCAGGTGCGGGTACTTCTCGAAGTGGGCCGGCTTGAAGTAGTCGGTCCAGAGCACCCAGAGGTGGTGCTTGACCAGATCGGCCCGCTGCTCCTTGATGAGGATGGCCCGGGTGCGGAACTCCGGGTCGGTGTTCGACTGGTACTTCTCGCAGATCATTTTGACCGACTCGGCCTCGATCCGGGCCTGCGCCGGGTCGTAGACGCCACACGGCAGGTCGCAGTGGGCGCTGGCGGTCAGACGGGGCGAAAGGATGCGGGGAAGTCGCATCAGAGTCCTCCACGGGATGTTTGCGATGATCCAAGCCGACATTACTCCTGGGGGCGTGCCCGTCAGGGGCGGAGGGGAAACGTGATGACCGTCGAGGGGGCGCGCCCGCCGGCACGGCTGCCCCGGCGGCTCACCGCCGTCGGGGTGACCGGCCCGTCCATGGCGCCGACGCTGCGGCACGGGGACGCCGTACTGGTCCGTCGCGGCGGCCGGGCGGTCCGGCCGGGTGACGTCGTGGTCGCGGTCTTCCGGACCCGGCCGGAGCTGCTGGTGGTCAAGCGCGCCGTCCGCCCGCAGGACGGCGGCTGGTGGGTACGCGGCGACAACGGGCTCGTCACCGACGACTCCCGGGCGTACGGCGTGGCCGACGTGCTCGGCCGGGTGGTGTATCGCTACTGGCCCCGTCCCGGCCGGCTGCCCCGCGCGCCGTTATGACCCTGCTCACATCGACGCACCCGTCGCGTGACTATGCTCGGGAAGTGCCCGGGTGACCCCCCGCACCGCGTGCCGCCGCCAGGCGCCTCACCTCGCGCCCGCGCCGGCCGCTCCGTCTGCTCGACAGATCCTGGAGTCACCATGTCTGCGTCCACCGTGGATCCCGCTGATCCCGTCTTCCGGTTGCACGTCGGCGGCAAGATGGCCGTCACCTCGACGGTCCCGCTGACCAGCCGGGAGGACCTCTCCCTCGCCTACACCCCCGGCGTCGCCCGGGTGTGCGAGGCGATCGCCGCCGACCCGGCCCTGGCCGACGACTACACGTGGGTGTCGCACACCGTCGCCGTGGTCACCGACGGCTCCGCCGTACTCGGCCTCGGCAACATCGGCCCGCGCGCCGCGCTGCCGGTGATGGAGGGCAAGGCGGTGCTGTTCAAGCAGTTCGCCGGCGTGGACGCGGTACCGATCTGCCTGGACACGCAGGACGTGGACGAGATCGTGGCCACGGTGACCGCGCTCGCCCCCTCGTTCGGCGGAATCAACCTGGAGGACATCAGCGCCCCCCGCTGCTTCGAGGTGGAACGCCGGCTGGACGAGGCGCTGGCGATCCCGGTCTTCCACGACGACCAGCACGGCACCGCCATCGTGGTGCTGGCCGCGCTGCGCAACGCGGCGACGCTGCTCAGCCGCAAGCTCGGTGACCTGCGGGTGGCCGTCAGCGGCGCCGGCGCGGCCGGGGTGGCGGTGACGAAGATGCTCGTCGCCGGGGGAGTGAACGCCGACCAGGTGGTGGTCTGCGACTCGAAGGGCATCATCGGCCGGCACCGCGACGGGCTGACCGGCACCAAGGCCGAGCTGGCGGAGTCCACCAACGCCGAGGGCCGCCACGGCGACATCACCGAGGCGCTGCGCGGCGCGGACGTCCTGGTCGGCGTCTCCGGCGGGCAGATCCCCGAGGCGGCGATCGCCGGGATGGCGCCCGGCGGCATCGTCTTCGCGCTGGCCAATCCCAACCCCGAGGTGCACCCCGAGGTGGCTGCCCGGCACGTCGCGGTGGTGGCGACCGGGCGCAGCGACTACCCCAACCAGATCAACAACGTGCTGGCCTTCCCGGGCGTGTTCCGGGGCGCGCTGGACGCCCGGGCCACCCGGATCACCGACGGCATGAAGGTGGCCGCGGCGGACGCGATCGCGGGGGTGGTGGCCGGGGCGCTCACCGCCGACGCGATCGTGCCCTCCCCGCTCGACCCGCGGGTGGCCCCGGCGGTGGCGGCGGCGGTCGCCGAGGCGGCCCGCCGCGACGGCGTCGCCCGGGTCTGACCCGCACCCCGGCAGTTCCTCGGAAAGGGTGGCCTCCCGGTGTCGGGCGGCCACCCTTTTCGCCGACGTGCGGCGTAGGTTACGGCGCTTGACCCTGGGTCCGGGGCGGCTCCGCTTGTTACGGTGCCGACCATGCGTGCCGCCTATGCCTCGAGCTTCGACACCGACAATCCGCTCGCCGCGCTGACCGTCGGCGACCGCCCCGAGCCGGCCCACCCGTACGACGACTGGGTGACCGTGCAGGTGCGGGCCAGCTCGCTCAACCACCACGACCTGTGGTCCCTGCGCGGGGTGGGACTGACCCGCGACCAGCTGCCGATGATCCTGGGCTGCGACGCGGTCGGCACCGACCCGGACGGCAACGAGGTGGTCATCTACCCGGTGGTGCCCACCGCCGGCGACCCGCGCGGCGTCTCCATCCTCTCCGAGCACTTCCCCGGCACCCTCGCCGAGCGGGTGGCCGTACCCCGGGTGAACCTGATCCCGCTGCCGGCGGGCCTGTCGGCGACCGACGCGGCCTGCCTGCCGACGGCCTGGCTGACCGCGTGGCGGATGCTGACCACCAAGGGCCGGATCGACGACGCCGAGTCGGTCCTGGTCCAGGGCGCGGGCGGCGGCGTGGCGACGGCCGCCGTCGCGCTCGCCGTGGGACACGGCAAGCGGGTGTACGCGACCAGCCGCGACGCCGGCAAGCGGGAGCGGATCGCCGCCCTCGGGGCGACCGCCCTCGAACCCGGCGCGCGCCTGCCCGAGCGGGTCGACGTGGTGATCGAGACGGTCGGCGCGGCCACCTTCGACCACTCGCTGAAGTCCGCCGCCCCGCTGGCCCGGATCGTGGTCTCCGGAGCCACCGCCGGGCACGAGCCGAAGATCAACCTGCGCCGCGTCTTCGCGATGCAGCTGGAGATCCTCGGCACCTCCATGGGCACCCCGGACGAGCTGACCGACCTGCTGGCCTTCTGCGCCGAGCACGAGGTGCGCCCGGTGGTGGACAGCGTGGTGCCGTTCAGCAAGGTCGAGGACGCCTTCGCCCGCCTGCACTCCGGCGACGTCTTCGGCAAGGTCGTCCTCGACCACACCGCCTGACCCCCACCCGCACCCCCGAGATCCCGGCACTTTCCGAGAAAGAGTGGCCATTCCGCGTCGGATGGCCACTCTTTCTCGGTAGGTGCGCCCGTCAGAGGCGGTTGTCGAGGGTGGCGAGGTTGCCGCGGGCGGCGTCGGTGGGGAGGCGGTCCCGGGCGGTCGCGTCGCCGTAGAGGGTCCAGCGGAGGAACTCCGACGTGGTGTCGGCGACCACCCGCAGCGCCGCGCCGTCGGTGAGCAGGGCCCGGCCGTGGTCGCCCTTCGGCAGGCTCAGCATCGCCTTGGGCCAGGGGACCGCGTCGTACACCGCCTTGCCGGCGGCGTAGTCGACCACCTCGTCGGCCTCGCCGTGCACGAAGAGCTGCGGCGCGGCGGCCCCGGCGAAGGCGGTGCCGACCCCGAGCGCGGTGCCGGCGAAGACCACCCCGGCGTCCAGCCGCTCGTCCCGCCCGGCGGTGAACAGGCCGATGGTGGTCACCCCGCCGGCCGAGTGCCCGGCCGCGGCCACCCGGTCGGTGGCCAGCCGGCCACGCAGCGGGTCGCCGGCCGTGCCGTCCAGCGCGAGCACCTTGTCCAGCGCGTACGACACGTCGGCGGGCTGGTTGAGCACGTCGAGCACGTTGCCGTCGGCGCCCCGGCTGGTGTGCGGGAAGGTGGGCGCGGCCACCACGAACCCGGCCGTCGCCCAGCGGGTGAGCAGGTCCGCGTAGTCGTCCGGCCGGCCGTTGAGGCCGTGGCTGAACATCACCACCGGGAACCGCCCGTCCGCCACGCTCGCTCCCCGCTGCGGCGCGCCGCCGGCCTCGCCCCGGGCCGGGTACCAGAGGGTCACCGGCAGCGGGCGGGCGCCGTCGCGGTTCAGCTTCAGCTGCCGTACCCCGACGGCGAAGGTCTCCGCCGGGGCGGTGCCGGCGGGGACCCGCGGCGTGGGAGTGGCGGCCTTCGGCGGCTCCGCCGGGACGGCCGGGCGGGCGGCCGGGGCGGGAGCCGTCGAGCAGCCGGCCAGACCGACGGAGAGCAGCGCGGCGGCGAGCAGGGCGGGGGTGGGGCGACGGGACATGAATCCGATTGTGCCTGGGTCACCGGGGGGAGCGACCACTGTTGGCCGCAGGGTGACGCCTCACGGGTGCAGGCGGTCGTGCAGGGCGGTGAGGCCGGGGCCGGCGGCGTCGACCGGCAGCCGCCGGGCGGCCTCCCGGTCGTCGTAGAGGGTCCAGCGGAGGAAGTCCGTGGTGGTGGCGAGGACCTGGTCGAAGCCGGGACGGCCCGGGGTGAGGTACTCGCCGTGCCCCTGCCCCAGCACGCTCAGGAAGGCCGCCGGCGGGCCGGCCCGGTCGTACGCGGCCCGGGCGACGCCCAGCGGCACGACCGGGTCGGCGGTGCCGTGCACGAAGAGCAGGGGAGCGGGCGGCCCGGCGAAGCTCCCGGCCAGCGCGCCGCCGGCGATCACGATGCCGGAGCGCAGCCGGGCCGAGTGTCCCGAGGTGAACATGCCGGCGGTGGTGAAGCCGCCCGCCGAGTGGCCGGCGGCGGCGACCCGGTCGACGTCGAGGTGCCCGGCCAGCGGGTCTCCCCGCCGGCGGTCGAGGCGGTCGAGGTGCCGGACCAGCCGCCAGCCGTCCGCCGGCTGGTGCCGGACGTCGGCCCGGGTGAACTGCCGCGCCCGCAGGTTGGTGTGCGGGTACGTCGGCGCGGCCACCACGAAACCCGCCGCCGCCCAGCGGGTGGTCAGCCCGCTGTGCAGCTCGGGCAGGCTGTGCAGGCCGTGGCTGTAGAGCACCACCGGGAACCGTCCCGGGGCGACCCGTCCGCCCTCGCTCGGGTACCAGAGCGTCACCGGCAGGGGCCGGGGCCCGGTCGGGTCGACGGTGAGGGTGCGTACCGCCACCGGGTGCGGCCGGTCCGGGGCGTGCCCGGCCGGCGGCGGCCCACCGACCGCGGCGGTGGCCGGGCCGCAGCCGGCCAGCAGCGCCGTCAGCAGCGCGGCGACCGGCCGCTGCACCCCCATCCCTCCACCGTAGGTGCCCGGCGGCCCGTCCCGGCCCCACCGTCCGGACCGGGTGCCGCCCGCCGCCCGGCCGGTTCGCCTCCACCGCTCGGATCGGAGGCCTCACCCTCGGTTCGGCGGGGCCGTGCGAGGTGCGGGGTTTCGCTAGGGTCTCCGGCATGTCTGACGAGTACCTGGACCCCAGCGGCAACACCGAGCAGTTCCGCGCCTTTGCCCACGCGGAACCCGCCGCGTCCGTCGAGGCGGCGTCCCGGCTGCCGCTGATCGTCGCCACGGCGGTCGTCGCGGTGCTGCTGGTCACCGTCGCCGCCTGGCTGGCCCTGGGCTGAGCGCCGCCCTCAGCAGCTTCGGAGCCGGTCCGCTCCGCCTCAGCCGGCGGTTGTGGCCACCGCCCGGGTCTCCCGCGCGATCTCCCGCTCCTCGTCGGTGCCGACCACGCACACGCTGACCTCGGCGGTGTCGGGTGAGATCACCCGGTCGCCGCCGCCGGCGTTGCGCGCCGGGTCCACGGTGATGCCGAGCCGGTCCAGCCCGGCCAGCGCCGCGGCCCGGACCTCGGCGGCGTGCTCGCCCACCCCGGCGGTGAAGGTGACCGCGTCCACCCGGCCGAGCAGCGCGTAGTACGCCCCGACGTACCCGGTGATCCGGCGGCAGTAGACGTCGAAGGCCAGCGCGGCGGCCGGGTCCCCGGCGGCCCGCCGGGCCAGCACCTCGCGCATGTCGTTGACGCCGGTGAGACCGAGCAGCCCGCTGCGGTGGTTGAGCAGGTCGTCGATCTCGTCCACCCCCAGCCCGCCCTCGCGGCGCAGATGGAAGATGACCGCCGGGTCCAGGTCGCCGCTGCGGGTGCCCATCACCAGGCCCTCCAGCGGTGACATGCCCATCGAGGTGGCCACGCTGCGCCCGCCGGAGACGGCGCAGACGCTCGCCCCGTTGCCCAGGTGCAGGGTGATCGTGTGCAGCTCCTCGTACGGGCGGTCCAGCAGCTCCGCGGTGCGCCGGGAGACGTACGAGTGCGAGGTGCCGTGGAAGCCGTACCGGCGGACGTCGTAGCGCTCGGCGATCTCCCGGTCGATGGCGTAGGTGGCGGCGGCCTCGGGCAGCGTGTGATGGAAGGCGGTGTCGAAGACGGCGACCTGCGGCAGGTCGGGCAGCGCCTCCCGGGCCACCTCGATGCCGGCCAGGTTGGCCGGGTTGTGCAGCGGCGCGAGCGGCACCAGCTCCCGGATCGCGGCGAGGACCCCGTCGTCGATGAGCACCGGCTCGCTGAAGCGCCGGCCGCCGTGCACCACCCGGTGCCCGACCGCGCCCAGCCCGGTCAGGTCGAGCCGGTCGAGGATCTGCCGCACGGCGCTGCCGTGGTCGGCCGGCCCGCCCCCCGGCTCGCCGACCCGCTCCACGGTGCCGGAGTCCCGGACGGTCTCGCCGTCGTACAGCCGGTACTTCACCGACGACGAACCGCAGTTGAGCACGAGCACCCGGTCGGTCATGACGCCTCCGCGGCGGCCTGGATGGCGGTGATCGCCACGGTGTTCACGATGTCGGCGACGGTCGCGCCCCGGGACAGGTCGTTCACCGGCCGGCGCAGGCCCTGCATCACCGGGCCGACCGCCACCGCGCCCGCCGAGCGTTGCACCGCCTTGTACGTGTTGTTGCCGGTGTTCAGGTCCGGGAAGATGAAGACCGTCGCCCGGCCGGCCACCGCGCTCTGCGGCAGCTTCGTCGCCGCGACCTGCGGGTCGATCGCCGCGTCGTACTGGATCGGGCCCTCGACCAGCAGCTCCGGGCGGCGCTCGCGGACCAGCTTGGTGGCCGCCGCGACCTTCTCCACGTCCGCGCCGGCCCCGGAGTCGCCGGTGGAGTACGACAGCATCGCCACCCTCGGCTCGATGCCGAACCGGGCGGTGGTGTCCGCCGAGGAGATGGCGATGTCGGCGAGCTGGGCGGCGTCCGGGTCGCGGTTGACCGCGCAGTCGCCGTAGACCAGCACCCGGTCGGCGAGGAGCATGAAGAAGACGCTGGAGGCCACCGAGAGCCCGGGCACGGTCCGGATGATCTCGAACGCCGGGCGGATGGTCGCCGCGGTGGTGTGGGTGGCCCCGGAGACCATGCCGTCGGCGTGCCCGGTGGCGACCATCATGGTGCCGAAGTAGTTGGGCTGCGCCACGATGTCGTGCGCCAGCTCCGCCGTGACCCCCCGGTGGGCGCGCAGCCGCGCGTACTCGACGGCGAACTCGTCGCGCCGGTTGCTGGTGGCCGGGTCGACCACGTCCGCGCCGCTGACGTCGATGCCCAGCTCCCGGGTCCGGCGGGCGATCTCGTCGGGGCGGCCGAGCAGGGTCAGGTCGGCCACGCCCCGCCGGAGCAGCACCTCCGCCGCCCGCAGGATGCGCTCCTCGGCCCCCTCGGGCAGCACCAGCCGGCGGCGCTCGGCCCGGGCCCGGTCGATCAGGTCGTACTCGAACATCAGCGGGGTGACCCGCTCGGACCGGCTGACCCGCAGCCGGCGGGCCAGGTCGACGGTGTCCACGTTGCCCTCGAACGCGCCGAGCGCCGCCTCGACCTTGCGCGGGTTGGCCGGGCTCGGTCGGCCCTCGATCCGGCTGGACGCGGCCACCGTGTCGTAGCTGTCGCTGCGCACCGAGAGCACCGCCAGCCCGGTGTTGAGCCCCTCGACCAGCCGCATCGCCCGGGGGTCGGGCTGTTCGCCGAGGGTGAGCACCAGCCCGGCCACCGAGACCTGCCCGGCGACGTGCGCGGCGCTGGCGGCGACCAGCAGGTCGGCCCGATCGCCCGGGGTGATCACCAGCGCGCCCTCGGTGAGGTGGTCGAGCAGGGTGGGCACGTGCGCGGCGCCGACCACGTAGTCGAGCACGTCACGGTCGAGCGCGGCGTCGTCCCCGGCCAGCAGGGTGGCGCCGAGCGCCGCCGCCACCTCGGCCACCGTCGGCGCCGACACGGTCGGCACCTCCGGGATCGCGTACGCGGGGACGGGCAGCTCCGGCAGGGTCATCGGCCCCGGCACCCGGTTGGCGATCACCGCCAGCACCGTCGCGCCCAGGTCCTCCAGATCGTGGTACGCCCCGCGCGCCGCCGCCGCGATCGACTCCGGCTCCTGCCCGAAGCCGTCGATCACCGGTACCACCACGCTGCCGAAGTCGGTGGCCAGCCGGGCGTTGAAGGCCAGCTCGCGGGGGCCCGCGCCGTCGCCGCCGTCGGCGAAGTCGCTGCCCACCACGACCACCGCCGGGCAGCGCCGCTCGACCTCGCGGTAGCGCTCGACGATCCGGGAGATCAGCTCCTCCCGGCGCCCGTCGGCGACCAGGGCGCTCGCCTCGGCGTACGTGGCACCGGTGAGCTCCTGCTGCGGCAGCTCCACCCGGTAGCGGTCGATGAGCAGGGCGAGGATGGGGTCGGGGCCGGTGTCGGCGACCAGCGGCCGGAACGCGCCGATCCGCTCGACCTGTCGGGAGAGGAGTTCCGCGAGGCCGAGGGCGATGGTCGACTTCCCCCCGCCGGACCCCACGCTGGTCAGGTAGACGCTGCGGGCCACGCCCTTCACCCTAGAAGATCACGCGCTCCCGCGCCCGGGACCTCCGCCCCACCCACCCGGTCCCTCCGCCC
>NZ_JBPQTL010000044.1:0-45201 GCF_051386295.1 Micromonospora sp. URMC 105
CCGCACCCCCGGTACGGCGTCGCCGTCCAGCTCGGCCGGGACCAGGTAGTCGAAGGGGCGATCGAGGTGCGGCAGCGGCACGTCGACGCAGACACGAGCGACCGGCGACCCCTCAGCGGGTCGCCGGTCGCTGCGCCTGGTGCCGGTCAGGCTCCCGCTACCGACTTGAGGTCGGCGGCCCGGTCGGTGCTCTCCCAGGTCAGGTCCGGCAGCTCGCGGCCGAAGTGGCCGTACGCGGCGGTCTGCTGGTAGATCGGGCGGAGCAGGTTGAGGTCCCGGATGATGGCGGCCGGGCGGAGGTCGAAGACCTCGGTGACGGCCTTCTCGATCGAGGCGACCGGCACGGTCTCGGTGCCGAAGGTCTCGATGAAGAGGCTCACCGGGTGGGCCTTGCCGATCGCGTAGGCGACCTGCGCCTCGCAGCGCTCGGCCAGGCCGGCGGCGACCACGTTCTTGGCCACCCAGCGCATCGCGTACGCGGCCGACCGGTCCACCTTCGACGGGTCCTTGCCGGAGAACGCGCCGCCGCCGTGGCGGGCGTAGCCGCCGTAGGTGTCGACGATGATCTTGCGACCGGTGAGGCCGGCGTCGCCCATCGGGCCACCGATCTCGAACCGGCCCGTCGGGTTGACCAGCAGCCGGTAGCCGCCGGTGTCCAGGTCGAGGCTCTCCAGCTCCGGGGCGATGACGTGCTCACGCACGTCCGGGGTGAGCAGCGAGTCCAGCGAGATGTCGGCGGCGTGCTGGCTGGACACGACCACGGTGTTGAGCCGGACCGGGCGCAGGCCGTCGTACTCGATGGTGACCTGGGTCTTGCCGTCGGGCCGCAGGTAGGGGACGGTGCCGTCCTTGCGCACGGCGGCCAGCCGGCGGGCCAGCCGGTGGGCCAGGGCGATCGGCAGCGGCATCAGCTCGGGGGTCTCCGAGCAGGCGAAGCCGAACATCATGCCCTGGTCGCCGGCGCCCTGCGCGTCCAGCGCGCTCTCCGACGCACCGGTCCGCAGCTCCATGGCGTTGTCGACACCCTGGGCGATGTCGGCGGACTGCCCGCCGATCGAGACGCTGACCCCGCAGGACGCCCCGTCGAAGCCCTTCTTCGACGAGTCGTACCCGATCCCGAGGATGGTCTCCCGGACGATGGTCGGGATGTCGGCGTACGCCTTGGTCGTCACCTCACCCGCGACGTGCACCTGCCCGGTGGTGATCAGCGTCTCCACCGCGACACGGCTGTGCGGGTCCTTGGCCAGCAGGGCGTCCAGGATGCCGTCGCTGATCTGGTCGGCGATCTTGTCCGGGTGGCCCTCCGTGACCGATTCGGACGTGAAAAGACGTGTCACGGCACTCCTAAGCACTTGAGTCTCTCTGGAAAGGTCGCTCCGCGGCAGTTTAGTCACCTGATTCCAGAGTGACGCAGCCAACGGCGAAGTGACCAGGGTTCAGGACGGTGCGGGCAGCCGGCCCACCACGAGGTCCCAGACCTGGTCCGCCAGGTCCTCCTTGGACTGCTCGGGAAGGGTGACGACACTGCCGTCCGCGCCGACCACGGTGGCCGCGTTGGTCTCGGCTCCGAAGACCTTGTCCACGCCCACCTCGTTGATCACGATGAGGTCGGCCCGCTTGCGGGCGAGCTTCGCCCGGCCGTTGGCCTCCGCGTCGCCGGTCTCGGCGGCGAAGACCACCAGCACCTGCTCCGGGCGGCGCCGCCGGCCCAGCTCGGCCGCGATGTCGGGGTTGGTGACCAGCGCGAGGGTCGGCGCGCTGCCGTCCTCCGACTTCTTGATCTTGCCGGACGCGTAGGTCGCCGGCCGGAAGTCGGCCGGCGCGGCGGCCATCACCACCGCGTCGGCGTCGGCGGCGGCCGCCAGGGTGGCCGTGCGCAGCTCCTCGGTGGTGCCCACCCGGACCAGGTCCACCCCGGCCGGGTCGGGCAGGGCGACGTTCGCCGCGATCAGCGTGACCCGGGCGCCCCGGGCGACGGCCGCGCGGGCGAAGGCGTACCCCTGCTTGCCGGAGGAGCGGTTGCCGAGGAAACGGACCGGGTCCAGCGGCTCCCGGGTGCCGCCCGCGGTCACCACGATGTGCCGGCCGGCCAGGTCGGCGGGGGCGTCGACGCCCCGGGCCAGCGCCCGCCGGGCGACGGCGAAGATCTCCGCCGGATCGGGCAGCCGGCCCTTGCCGGTGTCCGCGCCGGTGAGCCGCCCGACCGCCGGTTCGATCACCCGCACGGCGCGCGAGCGCAGCGTGGCGACGTTGGCGACGGTGGCCGGGTGCTCCCACATCTCGGTGTGCATGGCCGGGGCGAGCACCACCGGACAGCGCGCGGTGAGCAGGGTGTTGGTCAGCAGGTCGTCGGCGAGGCCGTGGGCCGCCTTGGCCAGCAGGTCGGCCGTGGCCGGCGCGACGACCACCAGGTCGGCCCGCTGGCCGAGCCGGACGTGCGGGACCTCGTGCACGTCGGACCAGACGTCGTCGGCGATCGGCCGGCCGGAGAGCGCCGCCCAGGTCGGCGCCCCGACGAAGCGGAGCGCCGACGCGGTCGGCACGACCCGGACCCGGTGGCCCGACTCGGTGAAGAGCCGCAGCAGCTCACACGCCTTGTAGGCGGCGATGCCGCCGCCGACCCCGAGGATGATCTCGGCGGGCATCGGCGGAGCGGGGGTTACGGCTGGTCGGTCGGCTCGGCGGTGAGCAGGCCCGCGTTGATCTCACGCATCGCGATCGAGAGCGGCTTCTCCTGCGGGGTGGTCTCCACGAGCGGGCCGACGTACTCCAGCAGGCCCTCACCGAGCTGGCTGTAGTAGGCGTTGACCTGGCGGGCACGCTTGGCGGCGAAGATCACCAGCGCGTACTTCGAGGTGGTCTTCTCGAGGAGCTCGTCGATCGGCGGGTTGGTGATGCCCTCGGGGTTGGCGATGGATCCCACGAAATACCCTCTGCGTCTGAAGTGTCCGCGCGAGCGCGGCTGGTCGCTCAACCGCGCAGTCGCGGCTGGGCGGGAGCCAGATAGGAAGAACCGAGCAAGCCTACCAGTTCGGCCACGACCCGCTCGGTGAGGTCGTGGACCACGGTGTGTCCGACGGCCGCGGCGACCGTCGGGTCCGGACGATGGCCCGGCGGCGCCAGCAGGATCAGCCGGACGTCCGGCAGGGCCTCCCGGACGGCGAGCGCGCCGGGCAGGTCCAGCGGGAGCAGCACCGGCCGGCCGGCGGCCAGCCGGGACCGCAGCGGCTCCCGGGGCGTGCCACGCCGGTGCCCACCCATCCGGGACCACTCCAGCAGCTCGCCGGCGGCGATCATCCGGTCGAAGCCGGCCGGGCCCACGAAGCGCCGGTCGACGCCGTCGACCTCGTCCGGGCGCCGGGGCCGGGTGGTCACCGGCACCGGCATCCACACGGACGGAGAACGCGCCCGGACCAGCTCGACGACACTCTCCCGCGCGGCGCCCGAGGGCCCCGCCAGGACAGTGAGCCGAGCCGCCGGGCGCGCCTCGTCATCCGTGCTCACCGCTTGTTTCTACACGTTGCGGCGTTCAGTTTGCGGCGAACTCTCCAAGCAGAGCCTTGCGCTGCTGCTCGCCCAGCCCGCGCAGACGACGGCTGTCGGCAATCTTGAGCTTCTCCATGATCTGGGTGGCCCGGATCTTGCCGATGCCCGGCATCGCCTGCAGGACGGCCGAAACCTTCAGCTTGCCGACGACATCGTCGGACTCGGCCCTGTCGAGGACGGCGGCGAGGGTGGTCTTGCCCTGCTTGAGCTGCTCCTTCAGCTCAGCACGGGCCTTGCGGATCTCCGCGGCCTTCTCCAGCGCGGCAGCGCGCTGCTCGGGGGTCAGTGACGGGAGCGGCACCAGTTCTCCTCAGGTCCCTATCGCGACGGGCGGGGCGCACCGCCGCTGTCGTGAAACGTGGTGTCGCTGGCAACCAAAGGGGTCCGTGGTTCCCAGCGCGGGGAAAACTAGCGGTCGCGGGCGGTTTCGGCAACGTGGACGCGCGAAGATCAGCGAAAGTGACCGAGCCGTCAGTCAGCCAGAACGCCGCGGCAGTCGGCCAGCACGCGGTCCACGGCGGCCCTCAGGGCGGCCTCGTCCGGGCCGGCGCCCAGCACCTCGCGCGAGTACGACGGCAGCACCGACGGCAGGCTGGAGCCGAAGACCGTCCGCAGGTCGGCGGCCGTCGCGCCCTGGGCGCCGAGCCCCGGTGCGAGCAGCGGCCCGTTGACCTTCGACAGGTCGTGGCCGGTGTCGCCGATCGTCGCGCCGACCACCAGCCCGAAGCTGCCCAGCGGCTCGGCACCTTCGTTGAGCTGGGAAATCTCGTCGATGACGGTCTGCGCGACGGTGCGTCCGTCGGCCGTGCGGGCCCGCTGCACGGCGGCGCCCTCCGGGTTGGACGTGAGCGCCAGCACGAAGACCCCGCCGCCGTGCGTGGCCGCCAGTTCGAACATCGGGGCGAGCGAGCCGACCCCCAGGTACGGGCTCGCGGTCACCGCGTCGACATGCAGCGGGCTGGACGGGTCGAGGTAGGCCGAGGCGTACGCGGCGACCGTCGAGCCGATGTCGCCGCGCTTGACGTCGAGGAGAACGAGCGCGCCGCAATCTCGTAACTGTCGGATAGTTGACTCAAGAATTCCGACACCTCGGGCACCGAACCGCTCGAAAAAGGCCGACTGGGGCTTGACCACCGCGACCCGGTCCGCAAGCGCTCCCACGACGGTCCGGGCGAACCGGTCCAACCCGTCGACGTCATCCGGCAGCCCCCAACGGGCCAGCAGCCCGGGATGCGGGTCGATGCCCACGCAGAGCGGCCCCCGCTCGGCGACGGCGCGGTGCAGCCGGGTCCCGAAACTCTCCATCGGCTTCCTCTCCTCACGCTCGCGCTCGGTGACCGGCCGGTGCCGGTCCCGTCCTGCCCGCCGGCTCAGCCGGCCTTCACCGCCGCCGCGACGCCGGCCGCGATCCGGGCCACGTCCGCGTCGTCGGTCACGTACGGCGGCATGGTGTAGACCAGGTCGCGGAACGGGCGGAGCCAGACGCCCTGGGCCACGGCGGCGGCGGTCGCCGCCGCGATGTCCACCTCGTGGTCCAGCTGCACCACGCCGATCGCGCCCAGGACCCGCACGTCGGCCACGCCCGGCGCACCGCGCAGCGGCTCCAGGCCGGCCCGCAGCCCCGCACCGACCCTGGCGACCTCGGCGGCCCAGTCACCGGCCCGCAGCAACCCCAGGGACGCGTTGGCGACCGCGCAGGCCAGCGGGTTGCCCATGAAGGTGGGACCGTGCGCCAGCACCCCGCCGGCGGAGATGCCCCGGGCGACCTGCGGGGTGCAGAGCGCGGCGGCCAGGGTGAGGTACCCGCCGGTGAGCGCCTTGCCGACGCAGAGCACGTCCGGGCTCACCCCGGCGTGCTCGGCGGCGAACATCGTCCCGGTCCGGCCGAAGCCGGTGGCGATCTCGTCGAAGATCAGCAGCACCCCGTGCGCCCGGGTCACCTCGCGCACCACCCGCAGGTACTCCGGGTGGTGGAAGCGCATCCCGCCCGCGCCCTGCACCACCGGCTCCACGATGACGGCGGCCAGCTCGTCGGCGTGCCGCTGCACCGCGTCGGTCAACGCCGCCACGTACGCCTCGTCGGGCGGGTCGTCGAAGCCGCCGGGCGGCACCGGGGCGAAGACCTGCCGGGGCAGCACGTCGCCCCAGAGGTGGTGCATGCCGCCCTCGGGGTCGCAGACGCTCATCGGGTGGAAGGTGTCGCCGTGGTAGCCGCCCCGCCAGGTGCCCAGCCGGCGGCGTTCCGGGCGGCCCACGGCCCGCTGGTACTGCAGGCACATCTTGATCGCCACCTCGACGCTGACCGAGCCGGAGTCGGCCAGGAACACGTGCTCCAGCCCCTCGGGGGCCAGCTCGACCAGCGTCCGCGCCAGCCGCACGGCGGGCTCGTGGGTGAGCCCGCCGAACATCACGTGGCTCATCCGGCCGAGCTGGTCGGTGACCGCCGCGTCGAGCACCGGGTGCCGGTAGCCGTGGATCGCCGCCCACCAGGACGACATCCCGTCGACCAGTTCCCGGCCGTCGGCCAGCCGCAGCCGGACGCCCTCGGCGCCGGCCACCACGTACGGCGGCTGGGCCGGGGGCAGCGCCGCGTACGGGTGCCAGACGTGGGCCCGGTCGACGGCCAGGATCTCCTCGGGCGTCACGTGCTCTCCTTCGTACCCTCGGGGGCTTCCCGGCCGGGACGGCTCACCCGGCCGGCACCGGCGCGGTGGCGCCCGCCGACGCGCGGGCCGCCGCCCGGACCAGGGCGGGGCCCCGGTAGATGAAGCCGGTGTAGAGCTGGATCAGGCTGGCCCCGGCGTCGAACATCCGGGCGGCGTCGTCGGCATCGAGGATGCCGCCCACACCGACGACCGGCAGCCGACCCCCGGTCTCCCGGTGCACGAAGGCGACCACCTCGCGGGCCCGGGCGGCCAGCGGACGGCCGGAGAGCCCGCCGGCCTCCGCGGCACGCTGCGCATCGGCCGGGGCGAGCCCGTCGCGGGCCAGCGTGGTGTTGGTGGCGATCACGCCGGCCGCGCCGCGGGCCAGGCAGACCTCCAGCAGCTCGGCGATCGCCGGCTCGGTCAGGTCCGGGGCGATCTTCACCAGCACCGGCTTCTCCCCCACCAGCGCCGCCAGCAGCGTGTCCAGGTGGCACTTGTCCTGCAGCGAGCGCAGGCCCGGGGTGTTCGGCGAGGAGACGTTGACCGCGAAGTAGTCGCCGTGCTCCCGCAGGGCCCGGTACGAGGCGAGGTAGTCCCCGACCGCGTCGTCCAGCGGGGTCACCTTCGACTTGCCGAGCGAGATGCCCAGCGGCGCCCCGATCGGGCGGGGCAGCGTGGCCAGCCGGGCGGCGAGGGCCTCGGCGCCGGCGTTGTTGAAGCCCATCCGGTTGACCACGGCCTCGCTGTCGCGCAGGCGGAACAGCCGGGGCCGGGGGTTGCCCGGCTGGGCGTGCGCGGTGACCGTGCCGACCTCGACGAAGCCGAAGCCGAGCGCCGGCCAGGCCGGCAGCGCCACGCCGTTCTTGTCCATGCCGGCCGCCAGCCCGACCGGGTTCGGGAACTGGACCCCGAACACCGTCCGCGGCGCGCGCACGGCGTAGCGGGCTCGCAGCGCCCCCAGCACCGCCGCCCGCCGCGACACCCCGGCCAGCCGCCGCAACGTCCACTCGTGCGCCGCCTCCGCGTCCCCGCCCCCGATCCGGAACAACTGAGGCCGCACCACCCGCTCGAACATCACCGCCCCATCCCCCGGCTCCCTGCCGCGCCGATCATGAGGTTGACGGCGATGTCGATCTCCTCGACCCCCGCCAACCTCATGATCATCGCAACGACGGGGGCGGTCACTCGCCCGCCCGGAGAGCGGCGTGGAGCTCCTGGAGGGGACGGACCTGCATGTCGCCACGGATGCGGGCCTCGATGCCCATCACCGCCGCCGCCGCGCCGGGGACGGTGGTGATGCAGGGGATGTCGGCGGTCACCGCGGCGCTGCGGATCTCGTAACCGTCGGAGCGGGCGCTCGCGCCGGAGCCCTGCGGGGTGTTGACCACCAGCGCCACGTCGCCGCCGAGGATCATCGAGACCGCGTCCTCGCCCTCGCCGGACTCGTAGTGCTTACGGATCTGCTCGCAGGCGATGCCGTGCCGGCGCAGCACCTCGGCGGTGCCGGTGGTGGCGACGATCTCGAAGCCCAGGTCGGCCAGGCGCTTGATCGGGAAGATCATGCCGCGCTTGTCCCGGTTGGCGACCGAGACGAAGATCCGGCCACCGGTGGGCAGCGACCCGTACGCAGCCGACTGGCTCTTGGCGAAGGCGTGCCCGAAGTTGGTGTCGATGCCCATCACCTCGCCGGTGGACTTCATCTCCGGGCCGAGCAGCGAGTCGATGCCCTTGCCGGACGGGGTGCGGAACCGCTTGAACGGCAGCACCGCCTCCTTGACCGCGATCGGGGCGTCGGCCGGCATCTCGCCGCCGTCCCCGGTCGGCGGGAGCAGCCCCTCGGCGCGCAGCTCGGCGATGGTGGCGCCGAGCGCGATCCGGGCCGCCGCCTTGGCCAGCGGCACCGCCGTGGCCTTGGAGACGAACGGCACCGTCCGCGACGCCCGGGGGTTGGCCTCCAGCACGTAGAGCATGTCGTCCTTGAGGGCGTACTGGACGTTGAGCAGGCCCTTGACGCCTACCCCCCGCGCGATCGCCTCGGTGTAGCGGCGCACCTGGGCCAGGTGCGAGCCCGCGAGGGTGATCGGCGGCAGCGCGCAGGACGAGTCGCCGGAGTGGATGCCGGCCTCCTCGATGTGCTCCATCACCCCGCCGAGGTAGACCTCACCGTCGGCGTCGCAGAGCGCGTCCACGTCGATCTCGATGGCGTCGTCGAGGAAACGGTCCACCAGCACCGGGTGGTCCGGGGAGATGTCGGTGGCCCGGCCGATGTAGTCGCGCAGGGTGGCGTCGTCGTAGACGATCTCCATGCCCCGCCCGCCGAGCACGTACGACGGCCGGACCAGCACCGGGTACCCGATCTCGTCGGCGATCGCCTTCGCCTCGTCGTACGAGGTGGCCATGCCGTGCGCCGGGGCGCGCAGCCCCGCCCGGGCCAGCACCGCGCCGAACGCGCCGCGCTCCTCGGCGAGGTGGATCGACTCCGGGGAGGTGCCGACCACCGGCACGCCGGCGTTCTTGAGCCGCTGCGCCAGCCCCAGCGGGGTCTGCCCGCCGAGCTGCACGATCACCCCGACCACGCCCGGCCCACCGGCCGCCTTGCCCGACGAGTCCTCGGCGTGCCAGACCTCCAGCACGTCCTCGAAGGTCAGCGGCTCGAAGTAGAGCCGGTCGGCGGTGTCGTAGTCGGTGGAGACCGTCTCCGGGTTGCAGTTGACCATGACGGTCTCGTAGCCGGTGCCCGCGGCGCCGGAACCGGACGCGGCGGCTCCGCCGATCGGCGCGCTGCGCAGCGCCTGGACCGCGTGCACGCAGGAGTAGTCGAACTCGATGCCCTGACCGATCCGGTTCGGCCCGGAGCCCAGGATGAGCACCTTGGGCCGGTCCGAGGGCACGACCTCGGTCTCGGAGTCGTACGTCGAGTAGTGGTACGGGGTGGTCGCCTCGAACTCGGCGGCGCAGGTGTCCACCGTCTTGTAGACCGGCCGCACGCCGAGGCGGTGCCGCAGGGTGCGCACGCCGTCCTCGGCGGCCAGCTCCGGCCGCAGCGCGGCGAGCTGCCGGTCGGACAGGCCGGCCCGCTTCGCCCGGCGCAGCAGCTCGGCGTCGAGCACCGGGGCGTCCACGATCTCCGCGCGCAGCTCGACCAGGCCGGCGATCTGGTCCAGGAACCAGGGGTCGATCCCGCCGGAGGCCGCGGTGACCTCGGCGATGGAGGCGCCCAGCCGCAGCGCCCGCTCCACCGTGTAGAGCCGGCCGTCGTGCGGCATCCGCAGCGCGGCGAGGGTGTTCTCCTTCGTCGCCCCCACCGGGTCCGGGGTGGTCCAGAAACCCGAGGATTGGGTCTCCATCGAGCGCATCGCCTTGTTGAGCGCCTCGGTGAAGTTGCGTCCGAGGCTCATCGCCTCGCCGACCGACTTCATGGTGGTGGTCAGCTCCGGGTCGGCGCCGGGGAACTTCTCGAACGCGAACCGGGGGATCTTCACCACCACGTAGTCCAGCGTCGGCTCGAACGCCGCCGGGGTCTTCAGGGTGATGTCGTTGGGGATCTCGTCCAGGGTGTAGCCGATGGCCAGCTTCGCGGCGATCTTCGCGATCGGGAAGCCGGTCGCCTTGGAAGCCAGCGCCGAGGAGCGCGACACCCGGGGGTTCATCTCGATCACGACGATCCGGCCGTCGGCCGGGTTGACCGCGAACTGGATGTTGCAGCCGCCGGTGTCCACCCCGACCTCGCGCAGCACCGCGATGCCCAGGTCACGCAGGCGCTGGTACTCCCGGTCGGTCAGCGTCATGGCCGGGGCGACGGTGACGCTGTCGCCGGTGTGCACGCCCATCGGGTCGATGTTCTCGATCGAGCAGACCACCACCACGTTGTCGTGCCGGTCGCGCATCAGTTCGAGCTCGTACTCCTTCCAGCCGAGCACGCTCTCCTCGATGAGCACCTCGTGCACCGGGCTGGCGGCCAGGCCGGCACCGGCGATGCGGTGCAGGTCCTCGTCGGTGTGCGCCATGCCGGAGCCCAGGCCGCCCATGGTGAACGAGGGCCGGATCACCACCGGCAGGCCCAGCTCGGCGACGGTCGCCTCGACCTCGGCCATCGAGTGGCAGACCCGGGAGCGCGGCACCAGGCCGGCCGGGTCCTCGACGCCGAGCCGGGCGCCCGCCTTGGCGACGATGTCCTTGAACAGCTGCCGGTCCTCGCCGCGGTTGATCGCGTCGATGTTGGCGCCGATCAGCTCCACGCCGTACTTGTCCAGCACCCCGGCCTCGTGCAGGGCGACCGCGGTGTTCAGCGCGGTCTGCCCGCCCAGGGTGGGCAGCAGGGCGTCCGGGCGCTCCTTGGCGATGACCAGCTCGACGAACTCCGGGGTGATCGGCTCGACGTACGTGGCGTCGGCGAACTCCGGGTCGGTCATGATGGTCGCCGGGTTGGAGTTGACCAGGCTGACCCGGATCCCCTCGCTGCGCAGCACCCGGCACGCCTGGGTGCCGGAGTAGTCGAACTCGCAGGCCTGCCCGATGACGATCGGCCCGGAGCCGATCACCAGGATGTGCTTGAGATCGGTCCGCTTAGGCATTCGCGCGCCCCTTGCTCTGAGTCCGGCCCTCGATCAGCTCGGCGAAGCGGTCGAAGAGGTAGTCCGCGTCGTGCGGGCCCGCCGCCGCCTCCGGGTGGTACTGGACGGTGAAGGCGGGCACGTCGATGGCCCGCAGCCCCTCGACCACGTTGTCATTGAGGCAGACGTGCGACACCTGGACGCCCCCGAACTCGGTGTCGATCACCTGGTCGGGGACGACCGCGCCCTGCCCGGCGCCCGGCACCTGCACGGCGAAGCCGTGGTTGTGGCTGGTCACCTCGACCTTGCCGGTCGCCCGGTCGAGCACCGGCTGGTTGATGCCGCGGTGGCCGTAGCCGAGCTTGTAGGTGCCGAAGCCCAGCGCCCGGCCGAGGATCTGGCTGCCGAAGCAGATGCCGAAGAGCGGCACCTCGCGGCGCAGCACCTCCCGGGCCAGCGCGACCGGCCCGTCGGCGGTCGCCGGGTCGCCCGGGCCGGGCGAGAGGAAGACCGCGTCCGCGCCGGTGGCCAGCAGGTCGTCGACGGTCGAGCCGGCCGGCAGCACGTGGGTGGTGACGCCGCGCGTGGCGAGCCGGCGCGGCACGTTGCGCTTGATGCCCAGGTCGAGCGCGGCCACCGTGAACCGGTGCTCGCCGATCGCCTCGACGACGTACGGCTTGTCGGTGGTCACCTCGGCGGAGAGGTCCGCGCCGACCATCTGCGGCGACTGGCGGACCCGGGCCAGCAGGGCGCGCGGGTCGTCGTCGACGCTGGAGATGCCGACCCGCATCGCGCCGCGCTCGCGCAGGTGCCGGGTCAGCGCCCGGGTGTCCACGCCGGCGATGCCGACCACACCCTCGGCGGCGAGCCGGTCCTCCAGCCCGCCGGTGGCCCGCCAGTTGGAGCCGATCCGGGCCGGGTCGCGCACCACGTACCCGGCGACCCAGATCCGGCCGGACTCGTCGTCCTCGCCGTTGACGCCGGTGTTGCCGATGTGCGGGGCGGTCTGCACCACCACCTGGCGGTGGTACGAGGGGTCGGTCAGGGTCTCCTGGTAACCGGTCATGCCGGTGTTGAAGACCGCCTCGCCGAAGGTCTCGCCGACGCTGCCGTACGCCTCGCCGGGGAAGGTGCGCCCGTCCTCGAGTACGAGGATCGCGGGCCTGCGCTTTGCCATTACTTGACAGCCTTTCCGTCCAGGACCGTCGGCTCGCCGCGCAGGAAGGTCGCCACGATGCGACCTGGCAGCGTCATGCGGGCGTACGGGGTGTTGCGACTGCGGCTGGCCAGCTCCGCGGGCTCGATCACCCGGCGGGCGGCCGGGTCGACCAGGGTGAGGTTGGCCGGGACGCCGGGCGCCGGGTCGAGGCCGTGCCCGTCCAGGCCGGCGATCCGGGCCGGGGTGCGCGACATGCGCTCGGCGATCAGGTCCCACTGCGGCCCGAACACGTCCAGGGCGATGGAGAGCGCCGTCTCCAGGCCGAGCATCCCCGGCCGGGCGTACGCCCACTCGCACTCCTTGTCCTCCACCGCGTGCGGCGCGTGGTCGGTGGCGACCACGTCGATGACGCCCTCGGCCAGCGCGGCGCGCAGCGCGGCCACGTCGCTCTCGGTACGCAGCGGCGGGTTGACCTTGTAGACCGGGTCGTACGTCTCGGCCTTGGCGTCGGTGAGCAGCAGGTGGTGCGGGGTCACCTCGGCGGTCACCTTCACCCCGCGCGACTTGGCCTGACGCAGCACCTCGACGCTGCCGGCGGTGGAGACGTGGCAGACGTGCAGCCGGCTGCCGACGTGCTCGGCCAGCAGCACGTCGCGGGCGATGATCGCCTCCTCGGCGACCGCCGGCCAGCCGGTCAGCCCGAGCCGGGTGGAGACCTCGCCCTCGTGCATCTGCGCGCCCTCGGTGAGCCGGGGCTCCTCGGCGTGCTGGGCGATGATCCCGTCGAACGCCTTGACGTACTCCAGGGCGCGGCGCATCAGCTTCGGGTCGGCCACGCAGTGGCCGTCGTCGGAGAAGATCCGCACCCGGGCGGCGGAGTCGGCCATCGCGCCCAGCTCGGCCAGGCGCTCGCCGGCCAGCCCGACGGTGACCGCACCGATCGGCTGCACGTCGACCAGCCCGGCCTCGCGGCCCAGCCGCCAGACCTGCTCGACCACGCCGGCGGTGTCGGCGACCGGCGAGGTGTTGGCCATCGCGCAGACCGCGGTGTAGCCGCCGAGCGCCGCGGCACGGGAGCCGGACTCGACGGTCTCGGCGTCCTCGCGGCCGGGCTCGCGCAGGTGGGTGTGCAGGTCGACCAGGCCGGGCAGGGCGACCAGCCCGGTGCCGTCGACGACGGTGGCCTCCGGCGCGGTCAGCCCGGCGCCGGTCTGCGCGACGACGCCGTCGCGGATCAGCAGGTCGGTCGGCGCGGCGCCGACGACGCTCACGTTGCGGATCAGGTACGAGGTCACAGGTTGTTTCCTCCGAGCAGCAGGTAGAGGACGGCCATCCGCACGGAGACCCCGTTGGCGACCTGTTCGACGATGGTGGAGCGGGGCGAGTCGGCGACCTCGGGCGTGATCTCCATGCCCCGGTTCATCGGGCCGGGGTGCATCACGATCGCGTGGTCGGGCAGCCGGCGCATGCGCGGGCCGTCCAGGCCGTAGCGGCGGGCGTACTCGCGGGCGGAGGGGAAGTAGGAGTCGCTCATCCGCTCCCGCTGCACCCGCAGCATCATCACCACGTCCGACTGCGGCAGCACCGCGTCGAGGTCGTAGGAGACGTCGGTGCCGGGCGCGAGCGCCTGGCCGATGTGCACCGGGATCAGCGTCGGCGGGCCGACCAGGGTGACCTTGGCGCCGAGGGTGGAGAGCAGCAGCACGTTGGAGCGGGCCACCCGGGAGTGCAGCACGTCCCCGACCACCGCGACGTGCAGGCCGGCGAGCCGGCCCAGCCGGGAGCGCATCGTGTACGCGTCGAGCAGCGCCTGGGTGGGGTGCTCGTGGGTGCCGTCGCCGGCGTTCACCACCGAGCCGGCCACCCAGTTCGCCAGCCGGTGCGGCGCGCCGGAGGCGGGGTGCCGGACGACCACCGCGTCGGCCCCCATCGCCTGGAGGGTGAGCGCGGTGTCCTTCAGGCTCTCCCCCTTGGTGACGCTGGAGCCCTTGGCCGAGAAGTTGATCACGTCCGCGCTGAGCCGCTTGGCGGCCGCCTCGAAGGAGATCCGGGTCCGGGTGGAGTCCTCGTAGAAGAGGTTCACCACGGTCCGGCCGCGCAGCGCGGGGAGCTTCTTGACCTCCCGGCCGGCGACGGTGGCCATCTCGGCGGCGGTGTCGAGGATCTGGGTGGCGGTGGCGGCGTCCAGGTCGGCGCCGGAGAGCAGGTGCCGGATCATGAAGGGGTACCCCCGAAGAGCTTGACCTCGTCGGCACCGTCGGTCTCGGCGAGGGTGACCTTCACACTCTCGGCGAGCGAGGTCGGGATGTTCTTGCCGACGTAGTCGGCGCGGATCGGCAGCTCGCGGTGGCCGCGGTCGACCAGGACGGCGAGCTGCACGCTGGCCGGCCGGCCCACGTCGTTGAGCGCGTCGAGCGCGGCCCGGACGGTGCGGCCGGAGAAGAGCACGTCGTCGACGAGGATGACCCGCTTGCCGTCGATGCCACCCGGCGGAAGCTGGGTCGGGCCGACCGCGCGGGTGGCGTGCCGGCGCAGGTCGTCGCGGTAGAGTGTGATGTCGAGCACCCCGACCGGGACGTCGACGTCCTCGAAGGTGCTGATCCGGGCGGCGAGGCGCCGCGCGAGCGGGGCGCCCCGGGTGGGGATGCCGAGCAGTACGGTGTCGGCGGCGCCCTGGGTCTTCTCCAGGATCTGGTGGGCGATCCGGTCGACGACGCGCTGGACGTCGGCGCTGGCGAGGATCACCTTCACCGAGGGTTGTCGCTCCTGCGACGTTTGGGCAGCCGGTGGGCAGGCCACGGCGGACCTCCTTCCCCGCCTCACGGGACGGGTCGTTAAAGGACGTCTGAATGTCCGGCCGGATCGCGAACGGTCCGGGCCGGGGCTTCAGGCCACGTTACCAGCGGTCACCGGGCGGGCCGTCAGCACCCACTGATCCCCGGATCAGGTCGGCGAAATGGGGATAAGTCCCCCCGCGCTCCCCAACGGCAGGGTCGCGACCACTTGACCACGTGTCGCAATCCCCGTACCGTCACGCTCCGTAGCGATCGCTGGGAGAACCCCACAGCAGCACTGGGAGTGTCCGAATGCCCTCTGAATACGCCAAGTCGCTGGGCGCCCGCCTGCGCTCCATCCGCCAGCAGCAGGGCCTGTCCCTGCAGGGTGTGGAGGAGAAGTCGAACGGGCGGTGGAAGGCCGTGGTGGTCGGCTCGTACGAGCGCGGCGACCGGGCCGTCACCGTGTCCCGCCTGGCGGAGCTGGCCGACTTCTACCGCGTTCCCGTCTCGGAGCTGCTGCCCGACGGCAGCGGGGTGCGGCACGAGCCCACCAGCAAGATCGTCCTGGACCTGGAGCGGCTCTACGACGAGGCCTCCGAGGACCTCGCCTACGTCGCCCGGTACGCCCGCGCGATCCAGCAGCAGCGAGGCGACTACAACGGCCGGGTGCTCTCCATCCGCGCCGACGACCTGCGTGCCCTCGCCATCGTGTACGACGCCTCGCCGTCGGGCCTGATCGAGCGGCTCACCGAGCACGGTGTGCTGGTCGCCGACCCGCGGGCGTTCTTCGCGTCCTGACGGTTCGCACTGCGAAGGGCCCGTGCCGGACGGCACGGGCCCTTCCTGCATCTGCGGGCGGTCGGTGCCGGAGCACCGGCACGCCCGGCCGCCGCGTCAGCGGGTGGCGTACTCGGCGATCCGCCCGAGGATGCCGTTGAGGAAGCGCGGCGAGTCGTCGGTCGACATCTGCCGGGCCAGCTCGACCGCCTCGCTGATCGCCACCGCGTCGTCGATCTCGTCGACGTAGAGCAGCTCGTAGACGGCGATCCGGGCGAGGTTGCGGTCGACCACCGGCATCCGGTCCAGCGTCCACCCCTCGGCGTAGCTGGCGATCACCTCGTCGATCCGGGCGAGGTGGGTCGCGACCCCCTCGACCAGGCCGACCGCGTAGCCCAGGTGCTCCGGCCGCGGCTTCTCGATCCGCTCGACGTAGCCGGCGAGCACCTCGACCGGGGGCCGGTCGCGCAGGTCGGCCTCGTAGAGCACGTCCAGCGCCCGCTTACGCGCCTTGCGGCGCGACGGCATCTGCTGCTTGGGACCCTCGGCCATCAGGCTCGGCCGAGGTAACGGCCGTCGCGGGTGTCGACCTTGATCTTCTCGCCGGTGGTGATGAAGAGCGGTACCTGCACGGTCGCGCCGGTCTCGACGGTGGCCGGCTTGTTGCCGCCGGTCGACCGGTCGCCCTGCAGACCCGGCTCGGTGTAGGTGACCTCCAGCACGACCGAGGTCGGCAGCTCGATGTAGAGCGGGACACTCTCGTGGGTGGCGACGGTCGCCTCGGCCTCGGGGAGGAGGTAGTTGGCCGCCTCGCCGACGGTGCCGCCGGGGACGGTGATCTGGTCGAACGTCTCCAGATCCATGAAGACGTAGTCCTCGCCGTCGGCGTACAGGTACTGCATGGTGCGCTTGTCGACGGTCGCGGTCTCGACCTTGGTGCCCGCGTTGAAGGTCTTGTCGACGACCTTGCCGGACAGCACGTTCTTCAGCGTCGTACGGACGAACGCCCCACCCTTACCGGGCTTGACGTGCTGGAACTCGACGACGGCCCAGAGTTCCCCGTCGAGGTTGAGTACCAGGCCGTTCTTGAGGTCGTTGGTGGATGCCATTTCCTGCCTTGATCATCAATTGGCGGACAGACCTGGCAAGTCTACTAGTTGTGTCCAACCGGCGACTCCGCCTCCGCCCGGCCCGACCGACGCCGCCCTCCCGGTCACCGTGCGTCACCTTTCGCACCACCCCGCACACCCCCGCCGCCCCCTTTGCTCTGCTGCCCTGGACGCGACAGTCACCGAACGTGCCCGGGCCCGCAGCAGGGTCCGATCGCGCGACGAGCCAGCTGCCCAGCTCACGCCCGGTGTCGCCGTCAGGGCAGCAGAGCAAAGGGGCCAGGGGAGGCTGGCGGCGGGGAGTCGCACGTCACCGAGCGTTGCATGTGCCGCCGACCACTCACGGTGAGCGTCGACGACAGCGCGCCGCAGGCGGCGCGCCCGGCAGTCGACGGCGATCGCGTCGACCAGGCCGTGCACCGCCGTCAGGCCGCGATTCGTCGGTCACGCCGCGGGCCGTCGGACAGGCCGTAGGCCCGGGAGACGGCCCGGCAGGGGGCGTTCGGCGTCGGGACCGCTCAGCCGGTCGCGCCGAGGCGGCTGGCCAGGTGGTGCAGGGCGAGGCGGTAGCCGTCGACGCCCAGGCCGCAGATCACCCCGGTCGCCACGGCGGAGACCACCGAGTGGTGCCGGAACTCCTCACGGGCGTGGATGTTGGAGATGTGCACCTCCACCAGCGGCCCGCGCAGCAACGCGCAGGCGTCCCGGACCGCGATCGAGTAGTGCGACCAGGCGGCCGGGTTGAGCACCACCGCCGCCTGCTCGTCGGCCGCCTCGTGCAGCCAGCCCAGCAGCTCGTGCTCGGCGTCGGTCTGCCGGACGATGACGTCCAGCCCCAACTCGCGACCGGTGTCCACACAGAGCGTCACCAGGTCGGCGTAGCTGGTCAACCCGTACACGTCGACCTGCCGGGTGCCCAGCCGCCCCAGGTTCGGCCCGTTCAGCACGTACACCCTCACGAGGAGATCTCCCGGTAGGCGGCGTGCAGCAGCTCGTCGTCCGGCCCTTCGAGGATCGCCGGCCGGGCCAGGCCGTCCAGCACCACGAAGCGCAGCTTGCTGCCCCGGGCCTTCTTGTCCACCCGCATCGCGGCCAGCAGCTCGGGCCAGGCGCCGGCCGGGTAGCTGGTGGGCAGGCCGAGCGCGGCCATGACCGACCGGTGCCGCTCGGCGGTGGCCGCGTCGAGCCGCCCGGCCAGCCGGGCCAGGGCACCGGCGTAGACGGTGCCGACCGCGACGGCGTGCCCGTGCCGCCAGCGGTAGCCCTCGGCCTTCTCGATCGCGTGGGCCAGGGTGTGGCCGTAGTTGAGCACCTCCCGCACCCCGGACTCGCGCAGGTCACCGGAGACCACGTCGGCCTTGACCCGGATCGCCCGTTCGATCAGCTCCCGCGCCACCGGGCCGGTCGGGTCGACGGCGGCGGCCGGGTTCCGTTCGACCAGGTCGAGGATCACCGGGTCGGCGATGAAGCCGCACTTGACCACCTCGGCCATCCCCGCGGCCAGGTCGGCCGGGGGCAGACTGTCCAGCGTCGACAGGTCGCAGAGCACGCCGGCCGGCGGGTGGAACGCGCCGACCAGGTTCTTGCCGGCGGCGGTGTTCACGCCGGTCTTGCCACCGACCGCGGCGTCCACCATGCCGAGCAGCGAGGTCGCCACGGGCACCCAGCGCACCCCGCGCAGCCAGCAGGCGGCCACGAAGCCGGCCAGGTCGGTCACCGCGCCGCCGCCCACGCCGATCACCGCATCGGTACGGGTAAAGCCGGCCGCGCCGAGCCGCTCCCAGCAGTCGGCGGCCACCTCGATCCGCTTGCCCGCCTCGGCGTCGGGCACCTCGATCGGCAGCGGCGCCGCACCGAGCGCGCGCAGCTGCTCGGCCAGCGTGTCGGCCAGGTCCTTGAGCGGCGGCGCGAACAGCAGCGCGACCCGGTCGGCGCCGGGCAGCAGCCGCGGCAGCGCATCGAGCAGGTCTCGTCCCACCAGCACGTCGTACGGCCGCTCGCCGCCGACCGGGATCCGGGTCACCTCGTTCATCGCAGGGCAGCCTAGTGCAGTTCGGGGCACCGGACGGGCGCTGTCCACCTGGTGGAGCCGTGACGCGCCGGGCGGGCGCGACGTTTAGCCGGGCGGGACGCGGGCACGGCGGAAGCATCGACCCGGGACGGCGGAGGTTTCCCCATGGCCACCACGACCATCGACGGCGCTGACATCCGGCTGCCCGCCACCATCCTCGGCGTCGGGCTCGGCGGCTTCGCCGACGGCATCGTCCTGCACCAGGTGCTCCAGTGGCACCACCTGCTCAGCAGCACCGACAGCGACAACGTCGGCATCCGGGCGTACCCGGTGGACACCGTCCCGGGTCTGCAGATGAACACCCTTTGGGACGGGATCTTCCACGTGGTCACCTGGGTGGCGGTGCTCACCGGGCTGGCACTGCTCTACGCCCGGGTGACCCGCTCCCGCGGGCGGCTCTGGCGCTCCCGCGTTCTGTGGGGCTGGGCGCTGGTGGGCTGGGGGCTGTTCAACCTGGTCGAGGGGCTGATCGACCACCACCTGCTGGGCATCCACCACGTGCGCGGCGGCCCCCACCAGACGGCCTGGGACATCGGCTTCCTGCTGTTCGGCGTGGCCCTGATCGCCGCCGGCTGGCTGGTGCAGCGCCGCGCCGGCACGGTCGACACCTGCGCCGACCGGCGATGACCGGGCCGCACGGCGACGGCGTCGGCCCGCTGCTGCTCGTACCGCTGCTCGGTTTCTGGGTCTACCTGGCCGCGGCGCTGCGGCAGCGCGACCCGGGGCGCGGCGGCTGGAGCCACTGGCGTACCGCGAGTTTCGGCGCGGGCACCGCGCTGCTCGCGGTGGCCGCGATGGTCCCCGGCCACGACCTGCTCGGGCACATGTGGCGGCATCTGCTGGTCGGGATGCTGGCGCCGCTCGGGCTGGTGCTCGGCGCGCCCGGCACCCTGGCGCTGCGCACGGTGCGCCGGGACCTGGGGCGCGCGGCGCTGCGGGTGCTGCGCCACCCGGCGCTGCGGGTCGCCGCCCACCCGGTCACCGGCCTGCTGCTCACCGCCGGCGGGCTCTACCTGCTGCACCTGACCCCGCTGTACCGGGCCACCCTGGCCCACCCGGGGCTGCACACCCTGATTCTGCTGCACTTCCTGGTCAGCGGATACCTCTTCACCTGGGCGATCGCCGGTCCCGACCCGGGTCCGCACCGGCCGGGGGTGCCGCTGCGGCTGGTCGTGCTGGGGCTGTCGGTCGCCGCGCACGCCACCCTCGCCCAGCTCATGTACGCCGGCCTGGTCGACGCGGCCGCGCCGGTGGCACAGCTGCGGGCGGCGGCGACGCTCATGTACTACGGCGGCGACCTGGCCGAGATCCTGCTCGCCCTGGCCCTGCTGGTGACCTGGCGGCCGGCGGCCCGGCGCGCCCGCGCCGAGCCGGTGCCGTCGCCAGCCTGAGCCCGCACGCCGCCCGCCGGTCCCGGCCGCGCGCGTCCCGCCGCCCCCATCGATCCGGGCACGGGAGCCTCGCCGCGTCCGTCGTCGCCTCAGCCGGGCGGCGGGACGGGGCCGGCCCGGTCGGCCCAGCCGGCCAGCCGGGTCGCGTGGGCGCGGACGGCGTCGCGCAGCGCGTCCGGGGCGAGCACGGTGAACGGCCAGCCCAGCCCGGCGAGCAGCTGCGCCATCCCGTCGAGGTGCTCGGCGCGGGCCCGCAGCAGCACCCCGTCGGCGACCTCGGTCAGCTCGGCGACGCTGGGCGGGATGCGGCGGCGGGCGGTGGCCAGGTCGGTCTCCAGCAGCACCTCCACGACGTGCGCGTACGGCACGCCGGCCAGTGAGCGGGTCACGTGGGCCACCGGGTCGAAGCCGTCCGGCACGGCGAAGGTCTCCGGGCCGGTGCTGACCGCGCCGATGCGGTCCAGCCGGAAGGTGCGTACCTCCTGGCGGAGGTGGTCGTGGCCGGTGACGTACCAGCGGCCGGCGTGGAACACCAGCCCGTACGGGTCGACCTGCCGCCGCGACGAGTCACCGCGCCAGGAGCGGTAGTCCACCGTCACCCGGCGCCGCTGCCGGGTGGCCGCGCCGAGGGTGAGCAGGGTGCCGGCGGCCGGACGCAGCGCCGGGTCGGCCCGGCGCAGGGTCAAGCCGAGGTGATCCTGGACGGCGGCGAGCCGCTCCGCGAGCGACGCCGGCAGCACCCGCCGGATCTTCGCCAATGCGGTGACGGTCGCCGGCTCCTCGGTGCCCAGCCCCAGCCGTTCCGCCGCGACCAGGCCGAGCAGCACCGCGACCGCCTCGTCGTCGGTGAGCATCAGCGGCGGCAGCTTGTAGCCGGGGCGCAACCGGTAGCCGCCGTACCGGCCGCGTTCGGCGGCGACCGGGATGCCGAGGTCGGCCAGGGTGGCGGCGTAGCGGCGCACGGTGCGCTCGTCGACGCGCAGCCGCTCGGCCAGCTCGACGCCGGTGAGCCGGTGGTGGCTCTGCAGCAGTTCGAGCATCCCCAGCACCCGACCCGCGGGATGTGACACGGGACACCTCGCAATACCGGGCGGAAACTGTCCGGATTCGAGCTTACGGTGTCCGTGGACATCGAGACGAGGGAGATCCGAGATGGCGACGTTCGTGCTGGTGCCGGGGTTCTGGCTGGGTGGCTGGGCGTGGCGGGAGGTGACCGCCGACCTGCGCGGGCGCGGCCACGACGTGTACCCGGTGACGCTGACCGGGGTGGCCGAGCGCGCCCACCTGGCCGGCCCGGAGGTGGGCCTGGAGACGCACACCGCCGACCTCACCGGGCTGATCGAGGCGGAGGAGCTGCGCGACGTGGTGCTGGTCGGGCACTCCGGCGGCGGAATGCCGGTCCTCCAGGCGGCCGACCGGATGCCGGACCGGATCGCCCGGGTGGTCTACGTGGACAGCGGGCCGCTGCCCGACGGGGTGTCCCAGTTCGACACCAACCCGCCGGAGGAGCAGGAGCGCCTGCGCGCGCTGATCGGCGACGGGCACCTGCTGCCACCGCCGGCCTGGGAGCCCGCCGAGGACCCGCAGAATCTGGCCGGCCTGGACGACGACGCGCTGGCGCTGCTGCGACGCCGGTCCACCGGGCACCCGCTGGGCGCGGCGACGGATCCGGTGCGGCGTACCGGCGGACGGGCGGTGCCGGCCGCGCTGGTGGCGTGCACCTTCCCGGTGGAGGTGGTCGCCGCGATGATCGCCGAGGGCCACCCGTTCTTCGCCGGTCTCACCGGCGCCGAGCTGCACGGGCTGCCGACCGGTCACTGGCCGATGCTGAGCGAGCCGAAGGCCCTGGCCGACCTGCTCGACACCATCGCCCGGGGCTGAATCGCCCGGCGGGTCAGGGCTTGAGCAGGGCGACGATCTCGGCGGCCAGCTCCGACGGGGCACGCCCGTCGGTGACCACGGTCGCGGTCGCCACCTCGGCGTAGAGCGGGCGGCGCTGCTCCATCAGGTGCTTGAGGGTGGCCCGGGGGTTGATCGCGAGCAGCGGCCGGCCGGCGCCGAGCCCGACCCGCTTCACCGCGTCGGGCAGCTCCACCGACAGGTGCACCACGGTGTGCCCGACCAGCGCGGCGCGGTTCTCCTCGGCGAGGACCGCGCCGCCGCCGAGGGCGAGCACCCCGCCGTGCGAGGCCAGCGCCGCCGCCACCGCCGCCCGTTCGAGGGTACGGAAGTGCGCCTCCCCCTCGTCGATGAAGATCTCCGGGATCGGCTTGCCGGCCAGCCGCTCGATGTCGGCGTCGGTGTCCCGGAAGTCGACCCCGAGCAGCGCCGCCAGCTCCTCGCCGACGGTGGTCTTGCCGGAGCCGGGCGCCCCGACCAGTACGCAGACCGGCTTCGTCACCGGATCACCAGCGCGTCGAGGTAGCCGGCGAGGTTGCGGCGGATCTCGGTCACCGAGTCGCCGCCGAACTTCTCGGTGGCCGCCTCGGCCAGCACCAGCGCCACCATCGCCTCGGCGACCACGGCGGCGGCCGGGACGGCGCAGACGTCGGAGCGCTGGTTGATGGCGGTGGCCGGTTCGCCGGTGGTCACGTCGACCGTGGCCAGCGCCCGGTTCAGCGAGGAGATCGGCTTCATCGCGGCCTTCACCCGCAGCGGCTCACCGGTGGTGATGCCGCCCTCCAGGCCGCCGGCCCGGTCGGTGACCCGGCGCACGCCGGTGGCGGTGGGCATGATCTCGTCGTGCGCCTCGGAGCCGCGGGAGCGGGCCTGCTGCCACCCGTCGCCGATCTCCACGCCCTTGATGGCCTGGATGGACATCAGCGCGGTGGCCAGCCGGGCGTCAAGCTTGCGGTCCCACTGCACGTGGCTGCCCAGGCCCGGCGGCACCCCGTACGCCAGCACCTCGACCACGCCGCCGAGGGTGTCGGCGGCCTTCTTCGCGGCGTCGACCTCGGCGACCATCCGGGCGCTGGCCTCCGGGTCGAGGCAGCGCAGCGGGTCGGCGTCGATCCGCTCGGCGTCCTCCGGCCGGGGCCGCAGGCCCGGCTTGGCGGCGACCGGGCCCAGCTCCACCACGTGCGAGACGATCTCGATGCCGAGGGCCTGCTTCACCAGCGCCTTCGCCACCGTGCCGACGGCCACCCGGGCGGCGGTCTCCCGCGCGCTGGCCCGCTCCAGGATCGGCCGGGCGTCGGTGTGGCCGTACTTCTGCATGCCGGCCAGGTCGGCGTGGCCGGGCCGGGGGCGGGTGAGCGGGGCGTTGCGGGCCTGCCGGGCCAGCTCGTCGGGGTCGACCGGGTCGGCGGCCATCACGGTCTGCCACTTCGGCCACTCGGAGTTGCCGACCCGGATGGCGACCGGGCTGCCCAGCGTGACGCCGTGCCGCAGGCCGCCGATGACCTCGACCTCGTCGCGTTCGAAGGACATCCGGGCGCCCCGGCCGTAGCCGAGCCGGCGGCGGGCCAGCTCGTCGGCGATGTCGGTGGTGGTCACCTCGACCCCGGCGGGCACCCCCTCCAGGAGGGCGACGAGGGCGGGACCGTGCGATTCACCTGCAGTCAGCCAGCGCAACACAGCGCTCAGTCTGTCACGCCCGGTCGCCGCCCCGACGTGCCGCCCGGCGCGTCCCGCCCTGCGGACGCGAACGTCCGCCGGTCAGATCACCAACGGGTGGTCAGGCCGTCCTGACCGCGATGATGGACTTGGTCAGACCGAGCATCCGCTCGGCCCGGATGGTGGAGTCGGGGAAGAGGTAGCGCATCTCGGCGCGGCCGATCAGCTCGGTGGTGAGCACCTGCTTCATGGCCTGGTCCCAGGACTTGCCCGGGGTGTAGGCCAGCGGCCACTTGCGGGCCACCGCCACCCGGGCCGGCACCGGCAGGAACTGCATGCCGGGCGCCACCCAGTGCGGCTCCACCGGGAAGTACCGGTACGGGGTCTGCACCCAGTGGCGAGGGGCGAGCTCCCGGATCGCCTCGGCCATCCGGCGGCGCCGCTCGTGCCCGCCCACGTGCTCCAGCACGCTGTTGCTGAACACCAGGTCGTAGCGGCGGTTCAGGATGGCCGGCGGCAGTTCGCAGGCGTCGGCGTGGTCGGCCTCCACCCAGTCGGGCAGCTCCGCCGGCAGCGGCTCCAGGTTGACCACGTGCACGTGCTTCGGGCGCACCGGCACCGTCGACCAGCTGCCGACCCGGCCGCCGAGGTCGAGCACGGACATCTCGGCGAGGTCGGGGAAGGTCTCCGACAGCCAGAGCGCCCGCTTCGCCCGGCGCTTCGCGCCGTACGAGTCCGGGGAGTCGACCAGGCGGAAGCGCAGCGCGTTCAGGGAACTCCGGCGGCGTACCGTCGGGTTGTCGTCGTTGGTCCGGGTCCCGCTCGCCACGGTCAGCTCCCCCAGTCGAAGGTCATGCCCAGCCGGCTGGCGAGGGCCTCGTTGTACGGCGCGTAGTACCGGGTCAGCTCGGCGCGGACCGCCGGGTCCATCGCGCTGCTGCGCCGGTCGTTGAAGACCTCGTACCGGTCGAGCTGGTGGGCGGGCAGGCCGAGGAAGTCCAGCACCCGGGCGTAGGTGGCGGCGGGCTCGCGGTACAGCGTCTCGCTGGGCAGGATCAGCAGCTGCTCCGGGGCGAACCGGTCCAGCCACGGTTCGAGGTGTTCCAGGTAGCGGCCCCGCGCCCGGTAGGTGTACCAGTCGTAGGCGGTGCTGACGTACGTCGGGTCGGCGAGCAGCTTCTCCCGCTCCCCCGCCGTCCGCTCCTCCTCCCGGGCCAGCGCCTCGGCGAAGTCCAGCGGCTCCACGCCCTCGCTGCGCCGCTCCTTCCAGTGCGAGTACGCCCGCTCCACCGGGTCGCGCAGCAGCACGATCAGCTTCACGGCCGGGATCAGCTCCGCCACCCGCCCGGGCGCGAGCGGGTGGAACATGTACAGCGGTGCGGCCTCCCCCACCCGGGTCGGGCCGCCGTACCGGCGTTCCAGCGCCCGCCGCTGCCGCTGCGTCGGGAAGTGCGAGCGGTACCACGTCTCGCCCCGGGCGAAGGTGTCCTCGAAGTAGTGCGAGGTCTTGGTGTTCCAGGCCGGGAAGAGCCGGGGCACCAGCGGGTGCGCCAACAGGTAGCGCCAGAGCGAGGTGGTGCCGCCGCGCTTAGTGCCGATGACGAGGAAGTCCGGCAGCGGGCGCCGGTCGCTGGTGCGCTCCCCGTAGCGGACCAGCGAGCTGCGCACGCCGGTCCGTACCGGGGCGGGCACCAGCGCCTTGACCCTGTCGCGCATCGTCATCTCGTCCTCCTCGTCAGCTCGGCCCACGGCCCAGCAGGGTCGGCGCCGTCGCCCGCGCCCGTCGGCGTACCCCCGGGTGCAGCAGCAGCGCGCCGCCGAGCAGCACCGCCGCCCCGAGGGTGAGGAACAGCCCGGCCACGCCGCGGCCGGCGAGGGCCGCCCCGGCCGAGGCCAGCACGGCGGTGACGGTGCCGGCGACCGCTGCGGCGCCCAGCACCGACCGGGTGATCAGCGGCTCGCCGACCACCCGGCGGGCGGCCACCGTCGCGATCACGTTCTCCGCCACGATGCCGACGGTCCAGGCCACCGCGGCGCCCAGCGCCCCGTGCGGCGGGATCAGCAGCACGGCCAGCACCACGTTGAGCAGCAGCCCGGTGGCGGCGGCGAGCAGGTGCCGCCCGCTGCTGCCGCTCATCAGCAGCAGCGTCTGCACGATGCCGGTCCCGGCGTTGACCATCATCGCGCCGGCGAGCACCACCATGGCGGCGGCGCCGGCGGTGAACTCCGCGCCGAACAGGCGCAGGAAACCGGGCGCGAACACGGCCAGCAGCAGGTAGCCCGGCCAGGAGAGCGCGATGGTCACGGCGGTGATCCGCCGGTAGACCAGGGCCGCCTCGCCGGTCCGCCCCTGCCCGAGCAGCCGGGAGAGCTGGGGCGCCACCGCCACCCGCAGGCCCTGCATGATCAGCAGCCCGGCCAGGGCGTAGCGGCCGACCGCGCCGATGATGCCGGCCTCGGCCTGGTCGGCGAGCGCGGCGGTGAGCAGCACCGTCAACCACATGCTGCTGGCGTCGATGGTCGCCGAGGCGGCCCGGGGCAGGGCGAAGCCCCACAGGGTTCGCCAGTCCTCGCGGACCGGGCGCAGCGCGGCGCCGGTCCCCAGGCCCAGCGGACGGGCCAGCAGCGCCGCGCAGACCAGCACGGCCACGGCGACCGGCACGAGCCAGCCGGCGAAGGCCACCGTCACCCCCGCCCCGGCGATCAGTGCCGCCGACACCAGGGCCGGGCGGGCCGCCGGCACGAAGACGTACTGCACGGCCACCAGGGCGGCGACCGGACGCACCGCCCGCACGGCGGCCAGCAGCACCGTCGTCGCCACCACGAAGGGCAGGCCGGCGAAGGCGAGCCGGAGCAGGCCGGCGCCCTCGCGGGTGCCCGGGTCGAAGAGCACCGGCGCGAGCGTCCCGGCGAGGGCCACGCCGGCCGCCGCGACGACGACCGTGAGCAGCAGCGCGGGGAACAGCGCGACCGGCAGCAACCGGGCGGCGTCACCGTCGCGGCCCGCGCGCCGTCTGGGCAGCGCCCAGACCAGCGCGGTGTCGGCGCCCGCGCAGCAGAGCACGCCCATGATCGCCACCACGCCGATGGCGGTGAACATCGCCCCGGAGCCGGCCGGCCCCAGGCCACGGACGATCACCACGGTCAGCACGAAGCCCAGCACGCCGTTGACCGCCGCGCCGGCCAGCCCGACCAGTCCGCTGCGCGTGCTGCGCCGTACCTCCCGCTCGCCGGCCGAGCCACCGGCGTCCGCGACGGCCGTGGCGGTCGCGCCGGTCGCTCGCGTACCCGGATCGGTCATGCCGTTCCCCCCTGGCGTGGCGGGTCCGCGACCGGCCGGTCCGGCGCGGACACCGGCGGCGTGGACGCGTCGGCCGCCGCCCGCACCGGTCCGGCCGCCGGCGGGTGAGAAGGCTCCGGGAGGCGCAGTGGGACCGCCGCCACCCCGGTCGCCGACGGCAGGGGCACCGGCGGCGCCGGCACGGACGCCCGGCCGACCCCCCGGGTACGCCACGGCGTCAGCGGCACCGGCTGGGCCATGGTGGACGGCCCGGTGGACTCCCGGTTGACGGGTCCGCCGACCGCCGCCAGCCCGGCCCCGACGGCGAAGAAGATGACCGAGAGGTTCGGGTCGATGTAGGCGTAGACCGGGATGACCACCAGCGCGATCACCGGGACGGTGCTGAGCCAGTGCCCGGCCGGGGAGACCGCGGCGGCCAGCCGCCGGGCCACCAGCACCAGCCAGCCGAGGAAGACCACCAGCGCGGGGATGCCGTGGCTGTAGAGGATCTGCCAGATCAGGCCCTGGGTGCCCAGCGGCTCCTCGGCGAGGGTGGTGTCCACGCTCTTCGGCGCCCCGTACCCGAGCAGCGGCGACCGCTCGACCGCCTGCCAGGTCCGCACGTAGAGGTCCATCCGGTCGACGTTGGTGTCGGTGCTGCTGACCCGGGCGTCGATCATCTCCTGCACCGGCACGACCAGGCTGACCACCCAGACCAGCACGACCAGCCCGGCGATCGAGACGATCAGCCGGGCGTTGCCCCGGACCAGGGCGCGCAGGCCCAGGTAGAGCAGGCCGGCGCCGAGGCCGAGGAACATGCCCCGGTTGAGCGTCATGAACGCCGGCACCACCGACAGCGGCAGCGACACCCACAGCGCCACCCGGAACCGCCCGGTACGCACCGAGGTCAGGTACGCCAGCACGCAGGGCACCAGCAGCGCGTACGCGGTGCCCCAGTTGTTGGTGTACGGGTACGGCGCGGCGGTGCGGTAGATCGGCGAGCGCGACTGCGGGTTGAACTCGTTGGCCCGCACGTGGGTCAGCGCCTGGATGAACCGCTCCCCCGAGATGCTCTGCGGCAGCGCCATCTCCACCGGCGTGGTCAGCGCGAAGGTGGGCGCGAGCACGGCCAGCCAGCCCAGCGCCACCACCCCCAGCCAGTACCAGCCCAGCGGGCGCAGCACCCGGTCCCACCGGGCGCCCTCGCGGACCAGGGTGTGCACGTAGACGCAGACCACCAGGGCAGTGGCCAGGAAGCCGAAGCGCAGCCCGAAGGTGAGGTACGCGGTGGCCCGGTCCAGCCGGGTGGCGCTGAGCAGCACCAGGGTGAGGAAGACCAGCCAGGCCGCGGGTGACCAGCAGGGCGAGCAGCACGACCCCGAAAACCGACCAGCCGAGGTAGAACGCGCCCAGCGCCCACCAGAGCGGCACCAGGGCGAACATGGCCGTCAGCGGCCAGACGGGCAGCGGCGGCGCGGTCGCCCCGGGCCGCCGGTCAGACACCCCGGCCCCGGCGCTGGGCCAGCCGGAGCACCCGCTCCCCGGAGAGCAGGCCGAGCACCACCGGCACGGTCACCAGCACCCGCTTCTCGCGCGGGTTGAGCCGGAGCACCCGGCCCAGCTCACGCAGCGCCTCGCGGCGCCGCCGGCCCGAGGCGAGCGCGAAGGCGATCTGGCCGTGCAGCCGGGCCAGCCCGGTCCGGCTGCCGGCCAGCTCCGGGTGCTTGTCCAGCAGGTAGCGGGTGGCCTCGACGATCATGGCCCAGCGGCCGAAGAAGAACGACCCGCCGTGCCAGTCCACCACCACCAGCACCTCCGGCACGATCACCACCGGGCCGTGCGCGGCCACCCGCAGCAGCCACTCGTAGTCCTCGCCGTAGCCGCCCGGCAGCTCCTCGTCGACCGGGCCGACCGCGTCCCAGGTGGACCGGCGGACCAGGATGGTGCTGGAGTGCACCTCCATCACCCGGTCCTCGACGAAGTCGGGCAGGGCGACCTCCGCCCGGTCCAGCTGCCGCTCCTTGGCGATGCCGGGGCCCTCCAGCCGGATGCCGCAGCTCGCGGCGGCGGCGTCGGGGCGCGAGGCCAGCAGCTCCACCTGCCGGGTGAGCTTCGCCGGCAGCCAGAAGTCGTCGTCGTCGCAGAACGCGATCAGGTCGCTGGTCGCCTCGTCCGCGCCGGTGTTGCGGCCGCCGGGCAGCCCACGGCGGTGCGTGTTGGTGGCGTACCGCAGGGTGCGCCCGGCCGGCACGTCGAGGTCGAGCGGGCGGATCTCGGTGTGGTCGTAGACCACCACGCACTCGACCGGCCCCGGGTAGTCCTGGTCGAGCACCGCCCGGACGGCCCGCTCCAGCAGCCCCGGACGGTCCCGGGTGGCCACCACCACGCTCACCGGCGGGTACGCCGGCGGCGTCCCGGCGTCCGGCTGGTCGCGGTCAGTCACGGCCGTCTCCCGTCAGCACGAATCCGAACGGCTCCACCCCGACCGCGCGCAGCCGGTCCACCAGCTGGGTCAGCTGGCCGGTGCGGGTCCGGTCCTGGGCCGCGACCAGCACCGCCCGGCCCTCCCGGGCGGCCCGGACCCCGCGCTCGTCGTGCAGCGCGGGCGGGGCGTCCAGCACGGTGAGCCCCTCGGCCGAGGAGGCGGCGTCCAGGTCGACGAGGCGGACCCTGCCGGTGCCGATCCGCAGCTCCTGGCCGTCGGTCGCGGCGGCCTCGGCGACCACCGGCCGGGCGGTCGGGATGACCTCCGTCTTGTCCTCCGCCGTGGTGGTGGAGCGGTACACCGCGCCGTTCTTCGCCTCGGCGGGGGCGGGGAACGGCCGCGGCTTGCGCACCGCCGGGATGACGGCGGTGTCGTCCGGACCGGCGGTGGCGGCCGGCGCGGGCGTGGTGGCGGGCACCGGCCGGGGGCGGGGCACCCGGGGTCGGGCCGGCTCCACCGGCGGGTTGCGCCTCTGCGCGTCCAGCATCAGCGGGCGGATCCGGTCCAGGCTCTCCGGCGTGACGCCCAGGCGTACCTCGTGGCCGGCGGCGGCCAGCACCGCGGCGAGCCCGGCGGTGACCTGCTCGCGCCCCTCGTCGGCCGCCGAGGAGAGCACCACCAGCGGGGTCCGCTGCGGCCCGTCGACCCAACGGCCGAGGGCCAGCACCAGGTAGCGCAGGTCCGACTCGTCCGGCTGCCCGCCACGGCGGCGGCGCACCGTGCCCAGCAGCGGCGCGCCGACGGTCGAGGCCGCCTCGGCGGCGGTGCGGACCCGGCGGTCCAGGGACTCCCGGACGAAGGCCACCAGCCCGCCCAGGAGCAGGCCGCCGAGGATGCCGGCGAGGAGGATCAGCGGCGCCGCGTCCCGGCTGGAGGGCACCGGGGTACGGGCGGCGCTGGTCACCGAGCCGGGGCTCAGGTCGGCGGAGGCCACCTTGGACCGTTGCTCGGCGAGCGTGGCGAGCTGGTCGTTGAGCGCCCGCAACTGGTCGAGCAGGGCGCTGGTGCGCGGCGACGGATTGGTGGAGTTCTGGTTGGCCGGCAGCGACCGCTGCGTCGTGGTGCGCTGGGCGGTGACCAGGTCGATCGTGTCGTCGTACGACTTGAGCACGGCGGCCCGCTGGTTCTCGTACATGCCCTTGCGCAGGTCCAGGTACGACTCGGCGGCGCCGTTCGCGCCGTCCACCGCCTCCTGCTCGCTGCGGCCGGCGTAGCTGAAGCGCATCACCTGGCCACCGACCGGCGTCTCCACCTCCAGGGCGTCGGCCACCTCCTCGGTGTCCCGCCCGGTGATGCGGGCGACGTCGTCGATGACGTCGTTGCTGGTGGCGATGCCGCTCTCGGCCGTCATGTTCACCGCGCGGTCGGCGCCCCCGGACGGCACCGAGAACGGGTCGGTCACCACCGGCCGGACCACCACGGCGGTGGTGGCGGTGTAGGTGGCCGGCAGGACGAACAGGTAGCCCAGCACGGCCGCCAGCACCAGCGCCGCGGAGGCGAGCACGATCCGCCACCGCCGCAGCGGGATGCGGGCCAGCTCGACGAGGCCGACCGGGCGTTGCCGGGCGGAAGCGACGTCGGTCACGTCCATCAGGTCAGGTCCTTGCGCGATGAGGAAGGGGTGGCCGGCACCGGCCGGGCGGGGACCGCGCCGGTGGGTCGTCCCATTGTCGCCGACCGTTCACCCGCGGTCGACAGCCGACCGGCCCCTGCGGTACGGGCGGTCCGTCGATGTCGCGGGGACACCGACGGACCGCCCGGTACGCGCAGCCGGTCAGGAGGTGGCGAAGAAGAGCGTCCGGCTCGACCAGTTCACGCCGGCCGAGGCGGGCGCGAGCTGGACCGAGGCGGTGCCGTCGACGACCGTCTCGTCGAACGGGACGGCCCGCAGCGCGCCGTCGGTGTACCCGTACACGATCTTGCCGTTGACCCAGGCCATGCCCCGGACGTTGCCCCAGGCGAGGTTCAGGCTGGGCAGGGTGAACTCGGTGCAGCCGACGATGTAGCCGTCCGGCTCCAGGTAGCGGTAGAAGAGCTTGTTGGTGCCGGCCTTGGTGTAGTACATCCGGCCGTCGAGGTAGAACGCCCCGCTCATCGTGGCGGCCTTGAACCAGTTGTTGTAGCCGCTGCTGATCCAGGGCGCGCCCACCGAGCCGGCCGAGAAGATCGACACGTCCAGGTAGCTGCCGTTCGGCGCGGTCGCGTCGGTCTTGGACCAGTAGAGCTTGTTGCCGACGGAGAACGCCGCGCCCGCCGCGGTGAGGTTCGGCTGGCTGGTCGCCACCGGGGTGCCCAGCGTGGTGCCGTCGAACGGCACCTTGGTCGCCTGGCCGTCGGCGGTGCCCACGTAGAGGTGGCCCGAGGCGGCCGACGGCGCGTTGACCGCCGGGACCGTACGCCCACCGGCCAGCGGGAAGAGCCCCATCCGGCCGTGGTACTCGTTGCCGAGCCCGTCGTTGTCGAAGCCGGCGAGCAGGCCGTTGCTGCCGCGCCACAGCTCCCACATGATCGGTCCCCAGTCGGTGGTGCCGGCCGGCGCGCCCGAGCGGGTCGGGTTCCATACCAGCGGCATGCCGTTGATCGGGTCCAGGGCGCCGAGACCGAAGCGGTTGATGGCGCCGGCGCCCGCGGAGTCGTTGCCGTTGGCGTTGTTCAGCCAGCGGAAGTGACCGCCGACGTAGACCACGTTGTCGGCCACCTCGACGGAGGTCACCGAGTCGGTGCCGGTGTAGTTGACCCAGGTGCCGTCGATGGCGGCGCCCCGGGTCGCGGTCTCGAACCGGGCGATCGCGTCGCAGTACGCCCCGTCGGCCCGGCCGCCGTCCGCGATGATCACGAAGTAGCTTCCGTCGTCGGAGAAGTCGACGTCGCGGGCGTAGAACGGGAAGCCGGCGTAGCAGGGCGCCACGTACCGCTGGGTGCTCCAGTTGGCGACGGCCGGCGTGCCGGTCAGGTTCTCCACGACCACCACCTGGTTGCGCGCCTGGCCGTTGACCTGGGTGAAGTTGCCGACCGCGACGAGGGTCTTCCCGTCCGGCGCGACGGCGAGGCCCCAGACCAGCTCGGCGCTGGACCGCGCGACGCTCGCGTCGATCTGGAACGTCGGGTCGATCGCCCCGGTGGTGGCGTCCAGCCGGGCCAGCAGGGAGTGCTGGGTGCCGTTGACCCAGTGGAAGGCCCCGGCGATGTAGAGCTTGTTGCCCAGCACGACGGTGCGCCGGACCAGCCCGCCGTCGCTGCGGCCGACCCAGGAGCCGATGGTGGCGCCGGTGGCCGGGTCCAGCTCGACGAGGTTCTTGCGGGCCACGCCGTTGACCGTGCCGAACGCGCCGCCGACGATGAGCTTGCCGTCGGGGCTGACCGCCAGCGCGTGCACCGCGCCGTCCAGCGCCGGGGTGAACCCGGTCTTCAGCGCCCCGCTGGCCCGGTCGTACGCGAACAGGTAGCTGCGGGCCGTCCAGCTCGCGCCGCCGGCCGCCTTGATCGAGGTGAACGAGCCACCGACGTAGACGGTGGTGCCGATCTCGGCGAAGGCCTTCACGTCGCCGTTCTGCGCGTGCGGGATGTTGTCGGCCGGGTTCGCCGAGGTGAGGGTCATGGGCACCGGCGGCAGGCCGTCCGCCCGGGCGGGCGCGGCGAGCAGGCCGACGGCCAGCACCGACGCGGCGAGCGCGGCGAGCCACCGCCGCACCGGCACCCGGTGCGATCGATACGACGTTCTGAGCAGCACTGGCGCCCCCAAGGAGAAAATGAGATCCTGCGTAGCTTGCTGGGTTCCGATTTGTCGCACCATCGACCGACCGGCCCGGTTGAGCGGCGGCTCGGTGTGGTCGGCGTCGTCCGGGTCGCGGGGAAACGCCCCACGATGGACGGGGATCGTGCCTCGACCGGTGGCCGGGCGGGCCGGGCCGGTCGTCACGCCGTCCACCGGAACGGTGCCGGCGCGCCGGTCGCCCCGACCGTCCACGATGCCGCCTCGGTCAGGTCCGCGACGCTGATCTCGTCGGCCTCGCGGGCCAGCACCAGCCCCCGGCGGTCCAGTTCCCGGGCCATCGCCACCTGGTGGTCGTCGACGTGCTCGCCGTGCCGGCGGCGGCGGGGCACGTACACGGCGCGGTGCCCGGACCGCAGGGCCGCCAGCGCCGAGCCGACCCCGGCGTGCGTGACGATGACGTCCGCCTCCCGCATGGCCTGCTGCATCTCCGCGTACGGCACCTGGCGGCGGGCGCCGGCCGGCATCCGTGGGACGACGGTCGAGCCGACCTGCCAGAGGATCTCCGCCTCCGGCGGGAGCACGTCGACCAGGCGGCGCAGCAGCCGGGGGAAACCGAACCGTTCGTGGGTGCCGAGGGCCACCACGATCCGCGACACCGGCCGCGGCGTCGCCCGCCGGGTGGCGGTCCAACCGTCGAAGATGGAGCCGCCGTAGCTCCACCGGCCGGCGGCCCAGCCCGGGTACTGGGTGTAGAGCCGGGCGCGGGGCACCCCGGCCACCAGCCGTCCGGTCAGCGAGGGCCCGTCGGTGCGGGTGGCGCTCTCGATGTAGTGGCAGGCCAGGCCGTGGCGGGCGGCCGGCACGAAGAAGGACATGGCCACGCTGGCACCGGTGCTGATGACCTGCCGGAACCGTCCGCCGCCGAGCACCCGGCGGGCCGCGAACAGGTCCCGCAGCGCGCCCACCACGTCGCGGGTGGTGGCCGGCGGGACGTGGATGACCTCCTGGCCGTCGAGCAGGGAACGGCTCTGCGGTGAGTCGAAGGTGGCCCAGACGCAGTCGTCCTGCACGCCGAGCCGGGGGGCGAGGTCGTGCAGCTCGGCGAGATGTCCACCGGTGGAGGCGACGAGAAGGGTGGTCACGTCGATGCCAGCTTCCAGATCGAGGGATGGAGGCCCGGTCGCCGCGCGGTAGGGGGGTGGCGGCGGCCGGGCCGGATGGTCAGGTGCCGGCGGGTACCGCCTGCCGGGTCGGCTCGGTCCGTTCCGCCGGCGGCCGGACCCGGCCCTCCAGGACGAGGACCGCCAGCGCCACCACCGCGAACAGCAGGACGGCGAAGATCCAGCCGCCGAGCACGTCGGTCAGCCAGTGCTTCTCGGCGTAGATCCGCGTGTAGCCCTCGAGGCTGACCAGCGTCACCACCAGCGTCGCCAGGGCCACCCGGACGCCGCGCGGCAGGCGCCAGGTCAGCATCGCCAGCACCGCGATGGTGCCGAAGGTCAGCATGATCCGCGCGCACCCGCCCGACGGATAGGTGCCCAGGTCGGTCGGGGGGTGGCCGCGGTCGACCATGGTCGCCAGGATGGCCTGGACGTACTGCTCGACGACGAACTGCAGGGGCAGCACGACCAGCGGAACCCACCACCGGCGGCGCCACCACAGGATGACGAAGACCACCGTCGCCACGCCGGTGACCCACTTGAGCGGATACCGGTCACCGAGCGCGGTGTAGAAGGAGTTCAACTCCGCCCAGGTGTCGACGCGCCGGGCGTGCACGTAGTCGAAGACCGGATGGTCGACCTGCGGTTCGAGGCGGGACAACGCCTCCCCCAGCGGCCAGCAGATCGCCACCACCGCGGCGCAGCCGGCGAGCAGCACGACCAGCGCGGCCCCGGTCCGGCCGAAGGCGGCGGTCAGCCCGGCCACCGCCACCCGCAACCGGTGCGCCACCCGGCCGTCGCGGAGCACCGGCGCCCAACGGGTCGCCGCCAGCGGCGTCAGCACCGCCGGGGCCAGCACCGCCAGCACACCCAGCGCGTAAATGAGCGTCATCGCCGGTCGCCACCGCCCCGTCGGCGGGCCGCGCCGCCCACCACGGTCCGCCCGGCGGCCCCTCGCCCGGCGTCACCTGCCGTTGCCATCCGTCCCCCTGCCCACGCCGGCCCACCGCCGGTCACTCCACGTCCGGAACCCGGCGGCGCCCCCACGCCGGCCGGGCAGGATCGACCACGCCGTCCCCGGCAGGTGGTGATCGAGTGGTGACACCCTAGAGGACCGATTCCGATGAGCGGTAGTGAGCAGATCACTCACGTGGCATTTCCTCGGGTTTGCCGGTCGCCTCCCCGACAGCCGCGGCCGGCTCAGCCGGTCCCGTCGGCCCGCAGCCGGTCGGCGAGGACGTGCAGCAGCGCGGGGTGCAGCCGGTCGCTCCAGCCGCCGCCCCCGGCGGCCAGCTCCGCCGTCCGCAGCCAGAGCTCCACCAGGTACGCGTCGGCGACGAGCCGGCGACGCGTCGCGTCCAGCCCGAACGCGTCGCCGTGCCGCTGGAGCAGCGCGCGCATCTCGGCGGCGGCCGCCGGCACCGGCCGGCCGCGCAGCGACAGTGCACTCTGGAAACTCTGGTGGGCCAGGTCGAACCCGACCGGCCGCGCCGCACCGCTGTTCTCCCAGTCCCAGGCGATCAGCCGGCCGCCGTGGCGGCCGAGGTTCCAGGGCACCCAGTCGCCGTGCCAGTGACCGAACTCCAGCGCGGTGTCGCCGTCGCGGGCCAGCAGCGCGGCGACCGCGTCGACGACGGGACCGCCGGCGACCTCGGCGCGCGCGACCAGGTCGGCCAGGAACGCCGACCCGCGCAGCGGCCGGGGCTCGCCCGCCGGGCCGCCCCGGCGGGCCACCGCCAGCATGGCGGCCACCTCGGGGCGGTCCGGGTGCGGCAGCCGGCGGACCCGGGCGGGCATCGGCTCCACCAGGGTCACCGCCAGCTCGCCCCAGCGCAGCTCGCGCAGCAGCCGGGGCACGTCCGGGAGGTCGCCGCCGTCGCGGGGCAGCGCGCGCAACGCGGCGGCCTCCGCCGCCACCATCGCCCGGGTCGCGTCGTTCCAGCCGATCTTCGCGTACCCGTGGGCCGCGCCGCGGTCGTCGAAGAGCTGCAACGTCGGCTTGTGGTGCGGGTCCGGCGGGCGGACGCCGATCGCGGCGTGCAACCGGCGTCCCGCCAGCCGGCCCAGGTGCGCGGCCAGCAGCAGCTCGGTCTCGTCGACGCCGTCCGGCACGGCGACCGTCAGCACCGGCATCCGGGCGAGTCCGGTGCCGCCGAGCCCGGCCAGCAGGCCGACGGCGAGCCGGTTGGCCCGCACCCGGGGTGGCCGCAGCGCGTTGTACGCCAGCGTCGACGCCGCCCCCACCCGCCGGCTGGCCAGCGGCAGCAGGAACTTCGCCCGCGCGACCGACGGCACCACCGCGTAGCGGGCGACGACCCGGTGCCCGGGCGGGGGCGCCGCGCCGGAGACGTCCAGCCACGACCTCGGGTCGCCGAAGATCGCCCGGGTCACCCAGCCGATGCCGTCGGAGCGTTCGCGGGGATCGTCCGCCCGGCGCGCCGTCATGCCGTCTCCCGTCCGCCCGGACCGGCCACCGGTCCGCGCTGGCGGACACGATAGGGGCCGGAGGCAAGCAACCGCCCGGCGGGCTCGGAGCCCGCCGGGCGGCGTGGTGCCGGTGGCCGGGGTCAGCGCTGCCAGACGCGGACGTGGTCGACCCGGAAGTCGGCCGGGAAGCGGGTCGACGCGTCCGGGTCGCCGAGCCAGCCGCCCACCTGGAAGTTCAGCCGCAGGTTGTACGGCTTGTGAAAGACCTCGTCGAACCAGGGCGTGGTCGCCCGGTCGCGCTGCCAGACCAGCCGGCCGTCGATGTACCAGCGGATCGCGTCCGGCTCCCACTCCGTGGTGTACGTGTGGAAACCGTCGCCGGGGTACCCGTTCGGGAAGGTGTACCGCTGGTCCTGCTTGACCGGCGTGTAGTCGTAGAAAATGCCCAGGGTGGCGGCCCGGTAGAGGTCACCGCCGCCGGGCAGCTCGACCACGTCGAGCTCGCCCCGGCCGCCGTCGTCGGGGCGCAGCCAGAACGCCGGCCAGAGGCCCTTGGAGTCGTCCGGCCCGTTGGGCGACTGGGCCCGTACCTCGAACCGGCCGTACCGGAACGACGCCCGGCCGATCGTGTCCAGGTAGCTCTGGGTGTACTGGCGGGTCTGCGAGCTGCACACCGCGGTCTCCCGCTGGGCGCGCAGGGTGAGCACGCCGCCGGCGACGAAGGTGTTGTCCGGGTCGTCGACGTTGCAGCCCCGGTCGATGTCGCGGCCCTCGTTGTCGCGCAGGTTCCACCTCGACCGGTCGACCGCCGTCCCGTCGAACTCGTCCGACCAGACCAGCCGCCAGCCCGGGACCTCGTCGCCCGGGCGGACGGTCGGCGACGGTGCGGGCGCGCCGGTGCTCGGTGGCGGGGTCGTGGCGGTCCGGCTCGGGGTGGGCGAAGCGGTGCGGCTGGGTGACGGCGCGGGCCCGGCGGTGGTCGCGATCGGGCTCGGTGCCGCGCTCGTCCGGGTGGGCGCGGGCCGGCCACCGCGCCCGTAGCGCAGCACCAGGTGGGGCCGGATGGCCGCCTTGACGTTCTCCCGTGAGGCCCAGTAGATCCGGGTGTTCCAGGTCTCCTGGGTCAGCGCGAAGACGAACCGGCCGTTGCCGGTGACCGAGGCGGAGACGTCCCACTCGTTGAAGCCCTGACCGACCTGCTCCACGCTGGACAGCGCCGGGCCGAGCGGCGGCCGCTGCGACCAGGTGCCCGGGCCGGTGGCGGTGCCGAGCGCCCGGTGGGCGTGCACCCGGGAGGCGAACGGCTGCCAGGCGTACACCCGCAGGGTGGCGCGCACGTCGACCGCGTCGGCCGGCAGGTCGCGCACCGCGAACTCGACTAGGGCGTCCCGTTCGCCGTTGCGGTTGCCGTCGCAGAGCCGGGGGCAGCTGGCCAGCGTCGTCTTGACGCCGTTGTCCCCGTCCTGCGGCACCTGGGTGGCGGTGGTGTCCGCCGCCGCGGCCACCACCAGGGGCGGCACCTCCGACGCCACCAGCGGCATCGTGGTGGCCACCACGCCGGCGACGATGCCGGCACTCAGGACGCTCAGCACGACGGCCTTGCGACGCGGGCCGAGGCGGGAAACTGCGCGGTGGAGTCCGTGCCTGCTCAAGGGACACTCCCCGTATGGGCGACGATTACCGGCAGCAGCGTATCGACGCGCGACGCTCGTCGTCGGTCGGACATCCGGTTGCCGCCGCGAATTAACCGGCTACTAAGACTGCCCGCGCCGATGCGCGATCAGCGCGTGCGCCATCGCCTCCCGAGGAGCGGGCACGCCGGTGAACTGCTCGAACTGGCCGACCGCCTGGGCCAGCAGCAGGTCAAGCCCGGAGACCACCCGGGCGCCGGCGGCCAGCGCCGACGCGGCCAGCGGGGTCGGCCAGGGGTCGTAGAGCGCGTCGAACAGCACCGTCGACGGCCGCCAGCGGAGCTTGCCGGCCAGCGGGTCGGCGACGCCCTTGGGCACGGTGGAGACGACCACGTCCGCGCCGGCGTGCGCGACCGCGTCGGCCCAGTCGGCGCCGGTCAGGGCCACCCCGACCGCCCGGGCGACCGGCCGCAACTCGTCCACCGCCGCCGCCCGGCGGGCCACCACGGTCACCGAGGCCGCACCGAGCCGGGCCGCCGCGGCCAGCGCCGCGCGGGCGGTGCCGCCGGCCCCGAGCACGGTCACCGTGCCGCCCGGCGCCACCCCGGCCGAGGTGAGCACCTCGACCATGCCGGTGACGTCGGTGTTGTCGGCGTACCAGGTCCCGTCGGGGCGGCGTACCAGCGTGTTGGCGGCGCCGACGGCGGCGGCGACCGGCGACGCGGCGTCGGCCACCGCGAGCGCCGCCTCCTTGCCGGGCATGGTCACCGACAACCCGGCCCACTCGGGGCCGAGGCCGGCGACCAGGTCCGGCAGCTCCGCGGCGGCGCACTCCATCCGGGTGTACGACCACCCGGCGAGCCCGGCGGCGGCGTACCCGGCGTTGTGGATCACCGGGGAGAGCGAGTGCGCGATCGGCTTGCCGAGCACCGCGGCTCTGTGCACCGTCATCTCACTCCCCCGCGCGGACCCCACGATCGGACCAGGGCAGCGTAGCGAGTCAGAGCACCCCGTTCTGCTTCGCCTTCTCGATGTTGCGCTCGTGCTGGGCGTTGGTGTCGGCGAAGGCCGAGTGCCCCTGCTTGTCGATCGCGACGAAGAAGAGCCAGCCGCCCTCCGGCGGGTCCATCGCGCCCTGCAACGCCTGCTTGCCCGGGTTGTTGATCGGGGTGGGCGTCAGGCCGGGGTGGGCGTGGGTGCTGTACGGGTTCTTCGGGTCGCGGATGTCCGCGGTGGTCATGTCCTTCGACGCCTTGGTCTTCTTGCCGGTGAGCTGCCAGTAGTAGTTCACCGACACGTCGAACTCGAGGCAGCTGCACGGGAACTTGCCCGAGTAGGCGCGGTTGTACGCGACCCGGGCGATCTTGCCGAGGTCGTCGGCGTTGCCGGCCTCCGCCTGGGCCATCGAGGCGACGATCAGCGCCTCGTACGGGCTGATCCCGCCCCGCTTCTCCTGCACCTGCTCGGCGAACTTCATCTCACCGGTGACGCTGAGGAAGTTGTCGACCATGTCCTTGAGCAGGCCCTCGGCGGTCGCCTTCGGCGCGACCTCGTAGGTGTCCGGGTAGAGGAAGCCCTCGATCGACTTCGTGACCTTCTTGCCGTCCTTGCGGACGAACCACCACTCCGGCACGCCGAGCGCCTCCGGGTCCTTGGCGGCGGCCTCGAACTCCTTGACCGGGATCTTGGTCTTCTCGGAGAGCAGCTTGTAGGTGTCCTTGGCGGTGCGCCCCTCCGGGATGGTCACCTGGTTGGTGACCTTGTTCTTCCGGTCGAGCAGCATGGCGAGCGCCTTCTCCGCGCTCATCTGCTTGCGCACCTTGTAGACGCCGGGCTGGATGTTCTTGCTGAGCGCGTTCTCCTCGGCCGCCTCGATGAAGGCCTTGGTGCTCTTCACCACGTCGGCGGCGACGAGGGCGTCGCCGATGTCGGCGATCAGCGCGCCCTGCTTCACCTCGACCGTCGCTTCGCCGGTGCCGGCGCCGTCGTAGTCCGGGGTGACGAAGTAGTTCTGGACCCGATCGAAGCCGTAGAAGGCACCGCCGCCGATGCCACCCAACAGGACCAGGGCCATCAGCAGGGCGAAGATGGTCTTGCCCCGGCCACCCGACTTGCCGCTGCGTCGCTGGACGAAGCTGCGTCGGTGCCGGCCCTTCTCACCCCTCTCCGGCTCGTCGAACCCGAGGTCCAGATCGTCGATCATTCCGTCCGCCTCCGCTGCGCTTCCAGCCAGCTCTGCAGGATCTCGACCGCGGCGGCCTGGTCCACCACCGCGCGTTGGCGCTTTCCCCGGACGCCTCGCTCCGCCAGCCTACGAGACGCGACGACGGTCGACATCCTCTCGTCGGTGAGCGTCACCGGAACCGGCGCTATTACATCCGCCAATCGGTCCGCGTACGCCGTCACGTGGCGCGCGGCCGGACCGAGCTTACCGGCAAGATTGACCGGAAGGCCGAGGACGACCTCCACGGCCTCGTGCTCGGCGACCAGCTGGGCGAGTTGCGTCATGTCGCTGGGCACCGCGTCGGGCTCCGCCGTCAGGTCCCGGGCGAGCGTCACCAGCGGCGTGGCCAGCAGGCCGTGCGGGTCCGACCGGGCCACCCCGACCCGTACCTGCCCGACGTCCACGCCGAGCCGAACGCCTCGGGTGAACTCACCCACAGCGCACCACGTCCCCGGCGGAACGGGCCAGGGCGGACCGGGTCGGTCCGCCCTGGGTCTCCTCGTACGTGATCACGCCTCGGCGATCGCCTTCTCGACGGTGAGCAGCAGGTTCGGCGCTTCCGCCGCCGGCAGGCCGCCACCCTGGGCGACGTCGGGGCTGCCGCCGCCCCGGCCCGAGAAGGCCGCCTTGACCAGGTCGTTGGCGGCGAGCCCGCGACCCCGGGCCGCCGCGTTCACGGCCACCACCAGGGACGCCTTGCCGCCGGCGCGGGCCGCCACGGCGACCACCGCCGGCCGGGCCGGGTCGATCTTGCCGCGAATCTCCTGGGCCAGGGTCCGCACGTCGTTGCCGACCGCGCCCTCCGGCGCCTCGGTGCCGACGTACGCCACCCCGCGGACGTCCTTCGCCTGCCCGGCGAGCGCCGCCGCGCCGCCCAGCACCAGCTGGGCCCGGAGCTTCTCCAGCTCCTTCTCGGCGTCGCGCAGCTGCGTCACGGTCTGCTCGACCCGGTCGGCGACCTGGTCGCCCGGCACCCGGAACAGCTCCGCCAGCCGGGAGACCAGCAGGTGCTCCCGGGCCAGGAAGCCGAACGCGTCCATGCCGACCAGCGCCTCGATCCGGCGTACCCCCGCGCCCACCGACGCCTCGGAGAGGATCTTGACGAGGCCGAGCTGCGCCGAGCGGGCCACGTGGGTGCCGCCGCACAGCTCCCGGGCGTAGTCGCCGACCTCGACGACCCGGACCCGCTCGCCGTACTTCTCGCCGAAGAGCGCCATCGCGCCGATCCGGCGCGCCTCCTCCTGCGAGGTGATGAAGGCGTGCACCTCCAGGTCCGCCTGGAGCACCTCGTTGACCTGCTGCTCCACATCGTGCAGCACGCTCGGCGCCACCCCGGTCGGGGTGTTGAAGTCGAACCGCAGCCGGCCCGGCGCGTTCAGCGAACCCGCCTGGGTCGCCGACTCGCCGAGGAAGTTGCGCATCGTCTGGTGCACCAGATGGGTGGCCGTGTGCGAGCGGGAGATGGCCCGCCGCCGGGTCACGTCAATCTCCGCGTACCCGGTCTCGCCGGCGCGCACCTCGCCGCGCAGCACCTTGGCCCGGTGCACGATCAACCCCGGCACCGGCTGCTGCACGTCGAAGACCTCGACCTGGCCGCCGCCCACGGTGATCAGGCCCTGGTCGGGCTGCTGGCCACCGCCCTCGGCATAGAACGGGGTGGTGTCCAGCACCAGCTCGATGGTGTCGCCCTCGACCGCCGCGCCCACCTCGGCGCCGCCGGCGAGCACCGCCCGGACCCGGGACTCCCGGTTCAGCTCGGTGTAGCCGGTGAACTCCACGGCCCCGCCCGCGTCCAGCACCGACCGGTACGCCGACACGTCGGTGTGCCCGGTCTTGCGGGCCTGTGCGTCGGCCTTGGCCCGGTTGCGCTGGTCGGCCATCAGCCGGCGGAAGCCCTCGGCGTCCACCTGCAGGCCCTGCTCGGCGGCGATCTCCAGGGTCAGGTCGATCGGGAAGCCGTAGGTGTCGTGCAGCTGGAACGCCTTGTCGCCGGAGAGGGCCGGCCGGCCCGCCGACTTCGTCTCCGCGATCGCCGTGTCCAGGATCGTGGTGCCGGCCCGCAGCGTGGCCAGGAAGGTGTCCTCCTCGGCGTACGCGTACTGGGAGATCCGGTCGAACTCCTCGGCCAGCTCCGGGTACGACGGGGCCATGCAGTCCCGCGCCACCGGCAGCAGCTCGGGCAGCGCCCGGTCCTGGTAGCCCAGCAGGCGCACCGCGCGGATCGCCCGGCGCATGATCCGGCGCAGCACGTAACCGCGACCCTCGTTGCTCGGGGTCACCCCGTCGCCGATCAGCATCAGTGCGGTCCGCACGTGGTCGGCGACCACCCGCAGCCGCACGTCGTCCGGGTGCGACTCGCTGGCCACGTGCCCGGACTGGGCGCCGTAGCGCTTGCCGGTCAGCTCCGCCGCCCGGTCCAGGATCGGCCGGACCTCGTCGATCTCGTAGAGGTTGTCGACGCCCTGGAGGATGGAGGCCATCCGCTCCAGGCCCATGCCGGTGTCGATGTTCTTCGCCGGCAGGTCGCCCAGGATCGGGAAGTTCTCCTTGCCGGTGCCCGGGCCCCGCTCGTACTGCATGAAGACGAGGTTCCAGAACTCCATGTAGCGGTCCTCGTCGACCGCCGGGCCGCCCGGGCTGCCGTACTCGGGGCCCCGGTCGTAGAACAGCTCGGAGCAGGGACCGCACGGGCCGGGGATGCCCATCGACCAGAAGTTGTCCGCCTTGCCCCGGCGGACGATCCGCTCGGCCGGCACGCCCACCGAGCGCCAGATCTGGAACGCCTCGTCGTCGTCGAGGTAGACCGTCGGCCAGATCCGCTCCGGGTCCAGCCCGTAGCCGCCCTCGGCGACCGGCTTGGTGACCAGCTCCCAGGCGAGCGGGATCGCCCCGTCCTTGAAGTAGTCACCGAAGGAGAAGTTGCCGTTCATCTGGAAGAACGTGCCGTGCCGGCTGGTCTTGCCGACCTCGTCGATGTCCGGGGTGCGGATGCACTTCTGCACGCTGACCGCCCGCCGGTACGACGGGGTCTGCTGCCCCAGGAAGTAGGGGACGAACTGCACCATGCCGGCGTTGACGAACAGCAGGTTCGGGTCGCTGATGGCGGGCAGCGGAGCGGACGGCACCACGGCGTGGCCGTTCGCCTCGAAGTGGGCGAGGTACCGCCGCTTGATCTCCGCCGTCTTCATCGCTGGTGTTCCTCCGGAAAAATCTCTCGGTCACCGATGCGCGGGTCCTCCCGCAGCTCGGCGAACTGGTCGTCGAACGCCTCGCCCCGGGCGAACGCCTCGTGGATCTCCTGCTCGCGCTCGGCCATCCCGACCCGTACGTCCTCCACGAAGCTACGCAGCGACTCGACCAGGCTGCCAGCGGATTCGGAGAGCCCGCTCGCGATCCCGGCCGGGGTGTACGCCTGGGCGGTGCGGGTCGCCTTGCGGACCACCACCACGCCCACGGCCAGGCCGATGCCCAGCCAGAACAGTCGCCTCATGCTCTCATCCCTCCCGCTCGTCGCCGACCGGGTCAGCGGTTGTCGCGCCGCGCGGCACGGCGCTGCTGCTTGATGGTGTCGCGCACCTCACGCTCGGTCTCGGCGTGCCGGCGAGCCGAGGCGGCCCGGCGCACGCCGTACCCGAAGGCGGCCACCTTGACCAGCGGGTTGGCCGCGGCGGCGGAGACGACGGTGGCCAGGTTCGCCACGTTGGCGGTGACGTTCTGCGCGTGGGAGGTCATGGTGTCGACCTTGGCGAGCTGCAGGTTCACCCCGTCCAGCGAGGTCTGCACCTGCTCCAGGGCGGTGTTGACGTTCTTCACCGTGGTGTTCACGTCGCCGAGCAGCGGGGTCGTCTGCTCGTTGATGTCGTTGATCATCCGGGTCGTGGCGTCCACGGTGTGCCGCAGGCGCAGGATCGGCACCGCCAGCACGAGCACCAGCATCAGGAACGCGCCGGCCGCGATCAGCGCAGCGATCTGTCCACCATCCACGCATGTCCTCCTCAAGCAGAGTTCCGGAGCGGATGTCCGGAACGCGCGACCGTCTCGGGCCCGCCGTCGCTCCGCGCCCCACGGGGGGCCGGCGGGAGCGGGCGGGCACGCCAGCCCCAGACCCTACCGTCCGTGATGAAAACCGGCTCAGGACGGTGAGCGTGTCAGTTCCCCGAGCGGGTCCTCCGTGAACGTCGGGAAGGGATCCTCACCCGTCAGCGACGGGTCGGTGCTCGGCTGCGGCCGGGTCCGCTCGTCGTCGATCGCGTTGCGGACCTTCACCGACACCAACGATCCGGCACACGTCCCCGCTGCGGGCGACGCCTCGGTGGACGGCGGGACCGTCGGCGCCCCGGCGGCCGGCGGCGCCGCGCAGGTCGGTTCGCGTACCCACAGGTCGAGGGTGAGCTCGTCGCGGCGCCAGCAGGTGTAGCGCCCCTTCTCCTTCTGCTCCGGGCAGCGGCTGACCTGCCAGGGCTGCCAGCCGTCCCGGCGCAGCGCCGCCTCGTACACCCCGGCGGTCTCCTCGGGCGCGCGTTCCGACTCCACGGTGCGTTCCCGCAGCCGGCAGTCCTGCAGGCACCAGCGGCTGCCGCTGACGTTGTCGACCGTCTGCGCCGCCGCCCAGCCCGGCACGTCCAGCTCGTCGAGGGTGTCGAAGACCGGGTCACGGCTGAGCGTACGGAGGCCGAAGAAGAGCGGGATCGCG